>JBMFSZ010000090.1:0-10972 GCA_049967315.1 Desulfomonilaceae bacterium | reverse complement strand
TTAAATAGCTCAACAAACTCTACAAAAAAAGACCACAATGTTGACAATGATATCGATAACGTAATGGTGAATTATTTTGAAACTTCTAAATAAAATTGAGGATACTCGAGATTAGAGGGGATCGTGGACAATACGTATAGACATCTTTAGGCCTGGATGAAAACGTACGATCACGAATTGACGGTCAATGACTCAGATGGCCTCTAAAAAATTTGGCTATCTCCTCGAAAGCCTCTTTGGACTCCGGGGAGTTGAACACCAGGATATATTGGGCATGAGACATGCCTTCAAACACCTGCAACTCCGTAT
Organism: Desulfomonilaceae bacterium; assembly: GCA_049967315.1. Classification (GTDB taxonomy): domain Bacteria; phylum Desulfobacterota; class Desulfomonilia; order Desulfomonilales; family Desulfomonilaceae; genus CAJBEZ01. The sequence continues at coordinate 10,663 of JBMFSZ010000090.1, read as the reverse complement.
CAATTCCGGCTTGACGAAGCTTTCTATGAAGCCGGACGGTGTCACTAAGCAGCAGATCCCGGGTGCCAGTAGTAAGAATAGCTGGTGGAAATCCTTTGCTAAAATCTGCGTACAAAGGAGATACGAAAGGGTCTTTCATGTCATGGGCTCCAGCGTAAACTTTCGCGCACGCTTCTAACATACCATTGTATTTGACTATTACATCGTCAATGTATTCATTTGTAAATAAAGAGTCCCCTGTTTGAGTGAGGTCCACCCAGGGTGTACCCAAACTAACCGCTCCGGGAAGACTAACGCCGATTTCTCTAAGCTTTAAAACTGTTGCAGCAGTCAACGCTCCACCGGAAGATGTACCGAAAACGCCAATATTGGTCGCCTTATAACTTTTCAAAATTTGCTTGTAAACAGTTACAGTGTCATCAAGGGCCGCTGGAAATGGAAAATCGGGGGCCATTCGATAATCTACCGAGATCACCTTGATTTTCCCATAGTAGGCCATCAAGATCGCTTCACCTAAACCAGTTTTTCCAGGATTAAAGACGTAACCGCCTCCATGTAAATGCATAAGCACTCGATTTTTATTGTCTTCGAGTATTTTTTCTGGCGTCACGGTAAAGGTTTTAACGCCGTCGAGGATTTCTATTTTTATGTTAACTGGAAAGAGGTCTTGCAGCTTTTTGATTATCGGGAGATCTAATGCGGATTTCTTTGACACGAGATCATGCCACTCCTTGGAAGTTTTAGGGGAGACATCCACTAGAGAAGTCAGCGGGCATGCTATAACCTTCCTTAATTCAGGACTTACATCCAAGGGGGTAGGTATAATTCTCATGGGTATTTTACGAGGAGCGTCTTCGCAGTTCCCAGATTTGACGACACTTTTTTCCTGAGCCTCAGCAAGACCAATAGTTATAAGTAACAGCAGAAGCCCAAATGCTGCAGCGATTCCGTATCTGTTCATAATGTCTAATTTCATGGTAAGGGCCAAGGGGTCAGAGAATACAATTTTGCAGGAGCGAATTGGTCTCTTAAGCCCAATGGCTCCCGCGTACAAACAATGATTTCTCAAAGAATCGGAAAAATCGTATTGAACAAGAAGTCACATTTCATAATAACGTCTCTAGTGGCTCATTAACATTATTTGCTTTCCCAAGAGAAGTTTTGGTTACCTTAGACCATCTTCCTTTTTTGCGTCCTGCTTTTTGAGTCCTCCAACCCTGGCCAATGGCCTGCCTGAATCCGTGACCACGAGAGCCACAACGATCTCGTCACCACGGGGAGCGTCCTGCACACGAATGGCCATGGCGTCAAAGTGTGACCTGACGAAAGCAGCGTCCTTGTAGTGAATAGGAACATCCAATTCCGTTCCCGGGCAACCCATTTTTTTAGCAGACGGGATGATGGCTTTTCCTCCGCCTAGGGCTTCTCTAAAAGGGGTACCGAGTTTAGGGTGTAATATGGCCGCTGCATGCTCCAGTTCTCCCTGGACGCCAACAATGGCTCCCTTACCGTAACTCTCGGCTTTTTCACAAGTTATATCTAAAGCGTCCAAAGCTCTTTTAGCAAGTATGTCCCCTAATTTTTCACCTACTTCAACCAACTCTGATAGATCTTCCTGAAATTTACCTGCAAAAGGGTTCTTGATGACCGCTATCGCTGCCGCCTTTTTGGTAGGTGGTTCGAGCTTCTTGCCCATCTCGGTTTGAGTTTCTTCAACAATAGTGACGATTTTTCTAACTTGCATTGCACATCTCCTGTTCTGAACTCACAAGAATCATCGTGATTTTGAAGCGAGTTCAACTAGTAAGTGAAATTAATGAACTGATTCCTTCTGTGAAACGCGTAAGACCTTTTATTGAGATAAGCGATCCTTTTATGATTCCTTTGTCAACGAGTGACTCAGCGTAGTTTATCGCTCTGTTCAAGCAAGATTCTACAAACTCATCCTCAAGCTTTCCAACTGCATAAGTGATTTCAAGATTGCCGAGATCGGTTTCAGGGTCCAGTTCATCGGCTTGTCGGCGAACGATATTGCAATGATCAATAAAACTAGCATTGGCAACGGCAGTCGCGGCGGCGTCCGCCAAAATCGCCGACTCCGCGAGAACCGTGGTAGCTGATGTTATTCCTCGAGTGAAACTGCGACCGCCTAGCCCACTAGTACAAACGCCTCCAATTCCTGAAGAGTGTGCAATTTTAATGCGGTGAGAGATTTTATGGTTCGTGATATCAGGTCGAAAACCGACATTTACATGTTCACCGCTAGCAAGCCTGATCGCGATGTCACCTCCATTGTTGACAATAGTCTTCGACATTCCAAAACCATGAAGAAAATCAGCAGTGGCGTCAGCTACCGCTCCAGCTACAGCAGCCATCGGAGTCAGATCCGTAGCCCCAATTTTCCTGACGGCTTCCCACATTTTTGAGGAGACTATTCCAACTCTTGGCTGTTCAGACTCCGCAGCCAATTCACTCAATTCAGATCTTCTGGCGGCAATTTCCTCTAACACAGCAAGCGAGAACCTTGCCGCCTCCAGGCAATAGTCCGGACGCGATTGCCCTCCCTGAAAGCCTTCAATTGTCATACGCATTGGCCCACAGTCCACAAAAACGCTCTGATCAGCCAACACTAGAATTTCAGATTCGTATGCCGTCAGTTTTTTTCCTTTTGACCCAAAGGCTTGATAGCTTCTTTGTGTCCACCCATTTTCAAGTAATCTTCAAGGGTCATCGTGTATTCGATAGGACAAATCGTAGCGGGAGTTGGAGTCCAACTAAAAGCCCCCGGCATAACTTTCTCAACATCAACCATGAAATTTATACCGCCACCCGGAAGTACAAAAGTGGGGGCTCCGCCAACAGTGAGTTTTGCCTTATTCGAATGAACCGCGTACGTAAGTCTTATAGGGTGTTTCGTGACACCGGCGCGAGCGCTTCCCCCCGAACCCCCACAATAAATAGCAGAGACGCGTGAGTTCTCACATGTTTCGGCTATTGTATTAACGGCCTCTTTAGCCTCAGGAGATAATTCTATTTCCCTAAAAGAACCTGTAGAGGTAATTTCAAACAGGTTAGCGTGTCGACCTGTCGTTTCGGTTATTAAAATTGACATCCCGGGTTTTGCAAGAGAGGAATCGACACCTTCGATCACGTCCAAAGGATTTTCTATCGAAGTCCCACCCCACCCATGGCCATGATCTCCGAAGTAACGTCCTGGAGTGCTCTTCCGAAATTTGAGCCTGATGCCTGATGGCGTGGTTCCGATATGAACTCCAGCAGGGTGTTCACTCAATAGCCCCGTCAAGTGAGAATCCAGAATTATGACTTCGTCCGCTGCCTGCTTTAGTATTTGGGCAAATAAACCCAAGGTAGCGCTGCCACAGCCAACTCTCATCAAGTAGTCCTTAACCCCATCAATGACAGGGGGACCGCCGACCTGAATTTCGAGCCTAGCGCCATTTTGAATTCTGAGACTAGCTTTTTTCCGATTAGCTACATCAGAAATTAGTCTAGCCACAAAAAAGCCATCCGGACCCGTGAGAAGATTAACACCGCCAATAGACAATATTTTGGAACCGTATTCCTCGGTGGTCAAATGACCTACCTTTTTGCGACGATAAAAAATTGGCGACCCTTCCTCTCCTATTGTCCTGTCGCTGTCAATCTTGATTTTTATGCCAGAGTAGCTTAGAGGGGCCTCGGTAACTACCGTCACCACATCTATGCCGTTGACTTTATTCTGAATGATATTAGGCGCAGGCTTAAAATCAGGATAAGTAGTTCCTGCCCCTATACCTGTAATTAAGGGCCGGCGAATTTCTTCACGCCAGTCTTCCCCAACGACGGTCTGAACCTCTGAGAAGGTTTTTGGTCTGATGGCTCTCTGGATCACTCCGTCTATATTCAGATATCGCTGACAGGCGCCATAAAACCCTTTTTTGATTTTACATCTTATTGGACAGGCTTCACACTGTACATAGTGCGACTCTGGGATATATTCAGGGGATATGGCTTCGTTAGAACAAACACGAACACATGCGCCACAATCGCTACAGTGATCGTCTATTTCAGCCTTCTTGTTCCGAATTCTTATTGCCGACTGAGGACATATTGGTAAACAATCGGCGCAGCCCACACATCTTGTAGTATCAACTTTCATCTTTGACCGTATTCTTGATTAAAATCTCGATGCTAGGTGAATATAGGTTTTCTGGTAGCAGGTGGGGTATTTCGGCTGGTTTTCACATGGATTTTTCCATCAATCATGACCATTGAAACTCCAGGGACATCACCGGCTTTGATAGCGTCTAAAGCTGTTTTCCCAGCTGACCCCATAGGAGCGTCCATCAACACAAAATCTGCTGGTAATCCTGGGCGAACGAAACCGGTGTCAAGACTAAACACTTTTGCTGTATTACCTGTTGCCATACAGACGGCCTCCTCAGGCGTAACATTTGAGAAAGAAGCCACTGTACAAATTACCCTAAGAATGCCGAGCGGGACCACACCCGTTCCCGAAGGGGCGTCATTGCCGATTATAAACCTCGACAGCGCATCATATTTCAGGCCTAGGTTTACAGTATCAACAAGCGCTCTGAAGTTACCGCAATGTACCAATTCAATAGCGTAATTGGTCTTACTAACAAGTTTTTGTATTTCATCTGTTGACATTGCAGTCGGACCACCATTGACATGGCAAGCGACGTCAGGATCCGTTGCTATAACCTGATCGGCAGTAACAGTATCGCTGCCAGGTATGGATGTTCCCCCCGTATGCATCATAACGGTCATATTGTTTTTTTTGGCCCATTTGACCATGGGCGCAGCGTCGGCCGGAAATTTTATCGATCCCAAGCCTATTTCACCAACTACGCGAACCCCTTCCCGAGCCATTTCCTCAAAATCTGGCTCAAGTAAACCCTTTTCGAGTATGACAGAGCCTCCCAAAACCTTTGCGCCACCGGGACGAAAGGTTGAAAAACATTTGGCTGCTAGAATTGCCAATGCTTTTGTGCCAGCCGGATCTTTAGGACGGCCGGGCAAGTGAACCTCTCCAGCGGATATTATAGTTGTAACACCGCCATGGGTCTCGCTTTCGATAAAATCTAGCTGTTTCTGCCTGGGGGTATAATCGCCTAGAACTACGTGGCAATGGGAGTCGATCAAACCAGGCGCTAATGTAGTTCCATTCGCGTCAATCACAGAATCCACACTGACACCCTCTTCCGAAATAGAACCTATTTCGGCTATCTTTCCATCAACTATTAATACGGTGTCCGAATCTAATAGTGGCTTGTTAATATCTCCGGAAATTAGCGTTCCTATGTTTTTAATCAACAACCTGGACATAAATCATGACTCCTTAGGCGTAGTTTTATTTGGCTGGACAATGGCCCGATCAATCTTCATCCTATGCGCCAACTTTTGCGGCTCGAAATGAACCAGAGTGTATTGCTTTCATAACCCGCTCCAAGTTTGCCGGGAGAGCATAAATTCGTGTGCCCAGAGCATTAGCTATGGCATTAAGTATGGCAGGCGCAGTTGCAATTAACGCAGGCTCACCAACTCCTTTTGCGCCAAATGGCCCGGAAGGCTCAGAATCCTCAACAATTATGGCTTTTACCTCGGGCATGTCCAAACAAGTGGGGATATGATAATCTTTCAAAGATTCAGTTTTGCCCGGAATGAATTCCTCCATCAAAGCGAACCCTAGTCCCATGGCCACTCCACCAAAAATCTGGCCCCGTACACAATCTGGATTTATTGCCTTTCCTACGTCGTGAGCCGCTACAAATCTTTTAACAATCACTTCACCTGTGAGAATATTGACTTCAACTTGCGCGACTTGAGCAGCAAAAGCATAAGTAGCGTATGGATTCCCTTCTCCTGTGACAGCATCCAGAGGAGTAGTATCAGGATCAAAAAATCCTTGCCACTTAAGCGGTATTCTTTGACTTTCAATTCTTTTTGCCACCTGTTCCAAGGTCACAAACCGGGAGCTGTCCGCGATTGTAAAAATTTTCCCTTCTCTAATGGTTAGAGAACTGCGGCCAGCTTTTAAAATTGATGCGGCTTCAGTCAGAATAGTTTCTTTAAGCTTGTTTACAGCATCCAATACGGCATTACCGGATATGTACGTCTGTCGACTGGCTGAAGTAGCGCCCGCTGAAGAGGTTAATTCTGTATCAGCATTAACGAGTTTTATTTGATCGGGCCTTAAACCAAGTTGGCTGGCGGCAATTTGAACCAAAACCGTCGACGATCCCTGACCTATATCAGCGGCCCCCGTAAAAAGAGTTATCTGACCGTTGGTATTAAGTTCCACCTGAGCAGTGGAGGGATTCTGAATGCCGGTATTTCCTATCCCATACATCATGCATCCTAACCCAACTCCATGTGCAACGTGCTCATCACCTGAATCGGGAGTTTCTCGCATTTCTTCATAATGCTGAGCGATCGAATCTAAACAATTTCCGATACCAACACTTGAAGTCAGTACCTGCTTGGTGGAGGTCGTAGATCCTAAACGGAGCGCATTTCTGGCTCGGATTTCAAAGGGGCTTAAGCCCAAGGCCTCAGCAAGCAAATCCATCTGCGATTCATGCGCAAAAGCTATCTGTGGTACGCCAAAACCCCTCATTGCTCCAGCAATTGGGTTATTGGTGTAAGCGAAAACAGATTCGATTCGGACATTCGGAACTTCATAAGGTCCAGTGGCATGGACAGCAGCCCGCGTGACCACCGCAAGTCCGTACGAGGCATAAGCTCCTGTATCACCAACAATTTTCACGTCAACGGCTAGCAGTCTGCCTTGCTGGTCAGCGGCTGATTTATAAACGATCTTTAACGGATGTCTCTTGGACGTTGCCAAAAAAACTTCTTCACGGCTAAATGTTAGCTTCACTGGCTTTTTCAAAAGGTAGGCCGCTAAACCCAGTAGACCCTGTGTGTTTATGTCAAGCCTGGAACCGAATCCACCACCCGTAGCCGTTTGTACGATTCGAACCCTGTTTTCGGGAATTCCTAATAACCTGGCAACATCCGTTTGATCATAGTGGGGGTTCTGGGTGGACGCATAAATCACGACACGTCCATTTTGATCGACGAACGCCATGCCGGAGTCAGGTTCAAGGTAGGCATGCTCTACAAATGTAGTTTGATAAGTCCTTTCGATGATAATATAGGCATTTTTAAACGCTGAATCTGGAACGCCTTTTTTTACAAGGCGTTTTCCGAGAAGGTTACCTTTGTCATGAACCAATGGAGCGCCCGGCTTAAGCGCTTCTTCAGGATCAAATACGGTGGGCAATTCTCTGTATTCTACTCGAATTTTCCCGATAGCTTGATGCGCTGAATCATCGGAAACAGCAACGACTAAAGCAACAGAGTCTCCTACAAATCTGACTTTGGAATCAGCCAAAAGTGGTTGATCCTTGTTGATAAGTCCATATCGATTATGACCAGGAACATCTTTTGCGGTAAAAATTGCAACACAACCAGGTGTTTTTAGAGCAGTTTCGATATCGATAAATTCAATTGAAGCATGGGGCAGGGGACTTCTGAGAACTTTAAGTGTCAAGGCGTCTTTTGGAATGACATCATTTGAAAATATCGCATGCCCGCGAAGCTTTGATTCTGCCCCTACCCGAGGAACACTTGAACCTATGCACGAAAATACCGTGTCAAGATTTCTGCTAGTCAATGAAAACGTCCTCCAGGCATTTGAAAACTAAACCGGCTATGGCCGGACGTTTATATTCAGTGGACTGACGCAAACCTACCAACTCAATAATTTGCCTGGCTACCATATCGCTGGCGTCTTTGAAAAGTTCGGCTCCAGGTTTAAAATTCTTTAAAGAATCTTCGACTTTTTTAATTCTGAGTGGTATTGGCGCCACTGAACCGACTGATATTCGGACATCTTCGATGAATCCATCCGAATTCTTTTTTCCCAGTACAGCGGCATTAACTCTTGCAATAGATAAACTTCTTCGTCTACTCACTCGCCTGTAACTCTGCCTGAAGGATTGTTCAACCGGTTTAAAAATTATCTTGGTAATCAATTCATCTGGCTCGAGTGTATTAGAATATGGGCCCACGATTATCTTTTCCAATTTCTCGATCCTTGATGCATCGGCTTTTTGGATCATAATCTCAGCCTCGAAAACCATCATTGCTGGCACGCTATCAGCCGCAGGAGACGAATTTGCTATGTTGCCTCCCAAAGTCCCTGCGTTTCTGATTTGGGGACTGCCAACACAATTCATCGCCATGGTGAGAGCGGAAAGGTCGCTGGCAACTAAGGGATGAACTATCAGATCCGAATATGTTAGAGTGGATCCTACTCTGATTGCATCACTTTCTCTCTCAACTAACCGGGTTTCATTTAGGCGAGAAATGTCCACAACTAGCTTTGGCGTTCGTGATCCCTTTCTCAATGATATCATGAGATCGGTCCCGCCTGCCAATATGGCTGTTTCGCTCCCACGGTTGGCTAGAACACTTAAACATTCTTCAAGAGAATCTGGTCTTAAGTATTGAAATTTGGCATTCATTTGTCTACAGCTTCATTAGAGGGATGCTCTAGTCGAGTTGCGGCTGCTTCTTCTATAGCTTCAACTATTTGAACATAGCCGCCACATCTGCACAAATTACCCGAGATCGCCTGTTTAATCATATCCCGAGATGGCTTATTTGAATTGTCCAGAAGGACTTTTGCCGACATGAGCATCCCGGGTGTACAGAAACCACACTGAACAGCGCTCTTGTCAAGAAAGGCTCTTTGCAGATAATTCAGATCGCCGTTTTCGGCTAACCCTTCGGTAGTATGAATCGATCGACCGTCTAATTGGGCAGCTAAAATCAAGCATGCGTTGACGGCTTTTCTGTCAAGAATTATCGTGCAGGCTCCACATTCTCCAATTCCACAGCCTTCTTTCACACTCTTTAAACCCAATTTATTACGAAGAGTTTCAATCGCTGTATCTGACGGTTTTATGGAAACCCGAACGGGAGATCCGTTCAAATAGAAGGAAATCTCCAGTTCCGTTTCATCATTTTCAAAGATTGATTGATTCATAGTGGACGAACCTTGGGGATAATTTGATCAGATGGCCAGATACGATCTTTTAATATGGTCGTTTCTCATAAGGTCCCCGGAGAAACCATGGTTAACAATCTTTCCGTTTTCAAGCACATATGCTCTTTGGGAAATTTCCAAAGAATAATAGACATTCTGTTCAACCAGTAACACGGTCAAACCAGTTGCAGATATTTTAATTATGGTCTCAAAAACTTTGACAACAAGCAATGGGGCTAACCCAAGAGAAGGCTCATCCAGAAGAAGTAACGAAGGCCTCGACATAAGAGCACGGCCAATCGCGAGCATCTGCCGTTCACCGCCGCTTAAGGTGCCTCCTTTTTGATTCATGCGTTCATGCAATAGGGGGAAAAAATTGAAGACAAGCTCTAAAGATTCTTTACGAGAAGCTCGAGAAGCTTTTGTGTAGGAACCCATTTTGAGATTGTCCAACACGGTCATTTCCGTAAACACGCGAGCCCCTTCAGGAACAATTGTCATACCCAATTTAACCGTGTCTTCAGGAGGAGTTCCTGTTATATTATTCCCTTTAAATGTTAGTGTTCCAGCGCTGGGAGCTTCAAATCCCATTATGGCGTTTAAAAGTGTACTTTTTCCTGCTCCATTAGGTCCTATCACCGTAATAATTTCAGATGGGTAAATGTCAATATCGATTCCATGCAATACTTGCACATCTCGATAAGAAACATCGACTTTTTCCAATTTCAAAAGAGGTTCGTCCATTTGATTTGGTCTCACGCCACTTTGATAGACGATAACTTTTCACCAAGGTAAGCTTTAATTACAGCCTCATTGTTAACAACTTCCTCAGGAAAGCCTTCTGCTATTTTGGCTCCGTAATTTAATACGATAACCCTATGTGAAATACCCATAACCACCCTCATGATATGTTCGATGACGATGAGGGACTTCCCGGATTCTCTGAGTTTTTTGAGAACTCGTAGAGCTCCGTCTATCTCATGTGGATTTAAACCGGCCATATTTTCGTCCAGAAGAAGAATATTTGCCCCGGTTGCAACGGCCCGAGCGAGTTCAAGCCTTCTTCTGACAGGCACAGGAATTGACCCGGAAAGCTTGTAAGCGTATCTATCCAACCCTACCAGCTCTATAATCTGTTCAGTCTTTTCAGCTGCGCTCCGCATTCTCATTCGTCCGCCATGTAGCGCCCCTACCAAAACATTTTCGAAAACACTCATGCCCGTAAAAGGTTCCATTATTTGTGATGTCTTTGCCAGACCCATACGGCAGACTTTATGGGGCTTCATACCTGTAACATCGGTTCCATTGACATAAATTTTGCCAGATGTGGGTCTGCAAATGCCAGCAATACAATTCAAAAGAGTAGTTTTCCCAGCGCCATTAGGCCCTATCATCCCCAGAATTTCTCCTGGATTGAGGGAAAAACTAACATTCTGTACGGCAGTCAGTGCGCCGAATCTCATGCTGATGTTCTTACATTGCAATCCTGTCATTTGTATTTTTAATCTTTAGAAGTGGTCCGAAGGTTTGAGACACTTGAACGCGATCTTTAGGTGCAAGCTGCTTGTTCATGCTGCTACCCTC
>JBMFSZ010000089.1:0-10974 GCA_049967315.1 Desulfomonilaceae bacterium | reverse complement strand
GTAGCTGATGTAACTGCATCGACAGACTTAGTCGCGTCAGACGGGTTAAGGAGATGGATGATTTTGGCTCCAGGGTCCTCTAGCACAAGTTTTCGGGCCGGAGCTAAAAACTTTTCAACAGACTCGAAATACAGCCTCTCTCTCGTTACCTCTGGAGCTTTGAGATATTCGTCAAGAAGAAGAGAAAAGCGTTTAGCGTCACCCTGAGAAGTCATAACCTTTTGAACTTTGTAAGCTTTTGCTTGTTCAATTAAATCTTGAGCCTGTCCTTTGGCTTTGACAACAAGATCTTCGGCAAAGCCTTCCGCCTCCTTTATGAGACGATCTCTGTCTTCCGAAGCTTTAACGACATCGTTGAAAGCGTCCTTAAGCTCTTCGGGAGGATCTACGGCCAATAAGCGGGCCTGCGTTACCTTTAGTCCGGTTTCATAAGTGTTGAGCAATTTCTGAAGATAAATTTTCACCTGTTCCTGAACATCTGCTCTTCCATTAGTCATCGTGTAATCCAATGCATTTTTGTTCACAGCGCTTCTCAGAGCGATTTCCGCAGATGTTCGTAGGGTAGTCTCAGGGTTTTCCGACCCAAACAAAAATTTGACAGGGTCACTGACAATGTACTGTATCACCAATTGAACATCGACTATGTTGTCATCCCCTGTGAGCATCATCGATTCTGCAGGGATGGATCTGGTCCGCGAACCATCACTTCGAAAACCTATCTCAGCCCGCCGCACTCTACGGACGTCGACCACTATTTGAGCCATAAACGGTTTTGGAAGTCTGTAATGAAGCCCTGGTCCTGTTATAGCGTATTGCTTGCCGAACAGTAACTCAACGCCATTTTCTCCAGGACCGATAACGTAAAAACCAGAAACAGCGTATAGACCGAGAGCTATTGCAATTATGATCAAGTATCCTGAACCTCTAACAAATCTGTTCAGCCGAGTTCCAAATTCTTCGAGACTGCGCTGAATTTCTCTTACAGGGTCCTGTTTTTTTCCGTTTTTAAAAAATTCCATAAAATCTCCAGGAGAACTGTTCGAACATATGTCTTGAGCTATAGGTCAACCATTCAGCTTGATAGCTTCTATTTTTTCAACGTCGTACCCCTTTTATCTCTGCATTTCACTATTATTAAGGAAAGGCATCCTCCAGGAGAGCAAAAAAGGGGAAGCCTTTTTCTGAAAAGGCAAATCCATGACCAAGAAGATCAAAATGTTGATCTGAGGAGAACTAGCTGTCTCGGCGTTTGTTGGACAGCCGGACAAGCTTCCTGAACAACGGGGTCTTCTTCAGACCTTGAAGGGCCCCGTCGGATAGAGCTTTTTCAATTACCTCGTCTCCCCCGACCTGTACGGCAAGGTCTAATACAGCGAGAGCTTGTTTATACTTTCCCTTGCAGGCGTAAACCACTGCGGCGTTGTAATGAAGCCATTCCGGTTCGAATGGTTCCTTATCGATAATAGCCCGCTCGTAATATTGCAATGCATCGTCATAATTGCCCATTTGTAGATTAAGATAAACTAGGCGACTCACCGTGTAAGGAGCCAGATCGTTCGAACCTTCCAAAATTCTGCGTACCTGCAACGTTTTTCTCCTGTTGCCCAGGATCAAGTGCGCTACGGCGTAATCGGCTAACGCAAACTGATCTGACGGGTCCTTTTTCAGACCTCGGTTGTAATATTTTACAGCGCTGCGAGGTTCGCGTTTTTTATAGAGAAAATAGTGCCCGAGATGAAAATCTACCTGAGCGTCATTCGGGTCATTGGTGAAAGCTTTTTCGAAGAGGTTGAGAGCCTCGTTTTCCCGATCCATTTCCAAGTAGAGATGTCCTAACTCTGTTAAGAACTGACTATCTTCCGGGGACAAATCTACGGCTTTGCCAAGATAATGCAAAGCCCTTTCGTAGTCGGAGTCGTCCAGATAAATCAGACCTAGATTGAAATAGGGATCGCCGTTGTTCTTGTCGAGGTTTATGGATTCCAGGAAATCACGTTTGGCTTGATCTATAAGGCCTAGTTTCCAACAGATGAGGCCACGGTTGTTGAAGAGGTATGCGCGTGCCACGGTACTCAGGTGAATAGCCCGGTTAATCAATTCGTGAGCTTCCTGCAGCCTGTCCTCGTCATATTTCATTAGGGCTGCGTCATTAAGATTTCGAATGAGCTTTTCCCTCTCCCACTCCCTGTGGGCGCTGAATACCAAGTTTCCTGACCTGAGATTGTCAAGCTTGTCGCTTTCGGTAATCAGAACAAAGTTATTAACCTCGAAGCCTTCATCCGTCCAGTTCACTTCAGTGCAGAACGCGGGAACGGAGTCAGCATCGCCGAAGAAGCTCAAATACAGTAGGACCTTATGATCCATATCCTCGCAAAGATGGGTTATATCCCAGATTTCATCGGGATTTTCAACGGTGAAAGTGACCCACGGCCCAAATCCAGTCTTGCCAAATTTTTCCAGAGTAGTCGACAGTTCTGGAATCGTGTTGGTTATCGATTTACTGTTTGGAAAGGTTGGAAGCAATGTGTGGTGAGATTTGGGTGAAAACTCTAAAAATTCAAGAATATCGTCGAGGTCCTTTGTCGCCATCGATTACCTCTGTATCTGGGCATAACAGACGCAGTTCACAGATTGGTCGGAAACGATCCGTTTTTAGAAATCAAATAAATTTAGTCAGCGCCTATATATATTGAATAGCACTTAGAATCACGTTGGTCAACGAATTGAAATTTTAGAAATTCCTTAAACTCCTGATTTTTTAAGTATCAGGCCCCAGTTCATAGATATTCCGACAGACACTATGGCGGCTGTCTCTGTTCGTAATGTAGCAGCACCCAATGATGCTGCTACAAAGCCAGCGTTTATGACGAGAGCTTCTTCTCTGGATGTTAGACCACCTTCAGCGCCGATCAGAAGAGTTATCCGGTCACCAAGTTTAGCTTGAAGGACTTGGAACAAGGGAGGGGAATCACCTTCAGGTGACAGGTAGACCAACGTTGAACCAGGCAAGAGTCGTTCCAAAAACAGATCAATTTCAAGTGGTTCGTCAATTTGAGGCATGACCGGACGATTTGATTGTGCGCACGCAGAAGCGGCTATATTTAGCCATCTTGGTCGTGCGTTAGCTGGTCGTCTGTTCGAATATTCCAAGAGCAGCGGGAAAAAATGCGATACCCCCAGTTCGGTGCAATGTCTTATAATTTCTTCTGTTGGACCGGGTCTTACACACCCAAACGCCAGTCCTAAGGTCAACGGGAAAGGAGTTGTTTCAAGATCGCAGCTTAATATCTTTCCAACTAATTCGCTATGGGGATTTTTCTCGAGAATCAGGTTGTAACGCCGGGCTCCATCCAGAGCCACAATCTGATCTCCAGGCTTTAACCGCAGAACCTTCGTAAGATTTCGCACATTCTCAGAAGTAAAAATTACGGAGGAACCATGGATTTGAGCCTGAGCAATGAAAATCCTCCTAGCACTCAGCTTTGATTTCATAAGCTACTTTTCCAGTTTGGAGGCGACACACCTCAATTCCCGAATTTCTTTCTTAAATATTTTTCGATCCGGTTGAGGCCTTCCAGAATGTTTTCCATAGAGTTGGTGTATGAGAAGCGTATAAAACCTTCAGCGTTTGCTCCAAAATCTATTCCTGGAGCTACTCCAACGCGAGCCTCCCGTAGAATTTCGAAACTAAAATCATAAGAATGTTTAGAAAAATTGCGCGCGTCACACAATACATAAAAAGCGCCAACCGGATCATGCTGCACCACGAAACCTATTTCTCGGAGACGTTTTAACATCACTTTTCTGCGATCATTGAATGTTCGTTTCATGGTCAGGGTATGTTCCGAAGAATTGGTGAGGGCTTCGACCCCGGCGTACTGGACGAAATCTGCAGCGCTGATGAAAAAATTCTGGCTCATTTTCTGGATGGGCCTAACGCATTCGGGGCGACTGATTACGTAACCCAGACGCCATCCCGTCATTGCGTACAGCTTTGAAAAACCGTTTAAAACGAATGCGTTATCGGTAAACTCAAGGGCTGAATGTTCTTTCCCCTCATAGACCAAACCGTGATAAATTTCGTCAGAAATGATGGGGACGCCCAAACCTGCCAATTTTTGCATGTTTTCTGGTTTTATGAGAGTTCCAGTGGGGTTCGAAGGAGAGTTGATGATGATTGCTTTCGTTCGTGCTGAAACAGCCCTTTTAACTTCGTCCGGATTCAATTCGAACTTGTCTTCGGGGTAAACTGGCACAAATACGGGTACGGCGCCCAAAAATGTTACGAAATTAGGATAACATGCATAATGGGGGTCGGCGATAATTACCTCGTCACCGAGATCCAAAAGGGATGCCAAAGTGAGAAAAATGGCTGGCGATGACCCAGAGGTTATGATGACATTGTCGGGGTTTACATCGACACCGTAGTTACGTTTGTAGGAAGCCGATATTGCATGACGTAGTTCCGGGATACCGGTACTTGAAGTATAGTGAGTTTTTCCCTTTCTTAAAGCCTCAATTCCAGCCTCTACAATATTTGGTGGGGTGTTGAAATCTGGCTCGCCGACTTCGAGATGGATGACATCTTTGCCTACCTTGGCCATTCGCAGACCTTCTTCGAGCACATCCATCACCAAAAAGGGTGGTATTTCTGAAGATCTCCTGGAGACGCAGTCGCATAGTCTTTTCATAAACAGGTCCTTGAAATATTGTTAAAGCGATGTATATCACGTTGCTGCAAAACTATTATAAAAGAATGTTAGCCTATGCTTCAAATATATTCATTGATTTTCCTGTAATCGCCTGATAAAATCGCCAACCACTAGAAAAGCTTTTATTTTTATAAAATCGGAATTGATGTTAAGTAAGTAAAAGCTTGAGGTAACAAAGATATGTACACGAAGCTACAAATACGTTTGGCTCTCATTGGTCTTGTCGGCGTATGTGTCACATTGATTCCTGAGTTCAGCTTCGCAACAGAATACGGCTTAAAGGACAGTAAAGGGGCATTCGTCCCCAAAGTATCAGTTTCGGTTGGGAAAAAGGAAATAGTCATAAAGAAGGTCGACCCGCGAGAAAAATTTAAGTCATTTGCCTTGACACTGAATCGAAAAAACCCAGCGCTGATTCGCAATATAAGTTCTGTAAACATCGAATGGATCGCTTCGGACAATAGACCCACAAAACCGGTTCCCTTTGCGGGCTCCAGTTATGATCCAAACAAACTCAAGCTTGAAGAACCCGTTACCAGGTCTATCGGGCTGAAGCTAGTTGATAAGGGGGCTCGTAATCTATTTGCCGGGAAACAGTTTTCGGACCTGTTTACCATGTATTTGGACCAGCAGCCCCTGATACCGAAAGAAGGTTCAGCCGAACCTGACAGCTCAATCAAAATGGGAGCCGGCAGAGACATATCCATTAACGTGGATAAGACTTCGATAACATTTAACGAGAACAATATCAAAAAGGGTGAAATTGTAAATATCGACAACCGTTCAGGCTTGGACCAGATAATTGGAGTGGACATCCCTGAAAAGGACTTGCTTTACACTCAAATTGTAAGAAAGCCGGAACAGACCAAAGTCCCAAGGGAAATTTGGGATAAATTCAAGATTACCGCCGATTCAGGAATTTTTGTGGTTTTGATACCTGATCCCGACCCGGCGAAACTCGCTGCTCTGAACGGGAAGCAGTTGCTAATAAAAATGTATCAGGGTGACAAGGTCCGTCAGACCATAAAGGTCCCAATCAAAACTTCGGGGGCGCCATCTGAGACTTCAACTACGTCAACTGTCGAAGAACAGGATCTCAAGGCAGCTTCTAAACCGTCCGGTCTGCCACGCGCGGAAACGAGCGAGGCCCTGTCAGTCAGTAAGCCGCAATCACACCCATCAACAGGACAGGCAATCCCTTCTAAGGAGACGTTTAAGGGTGGGGGCCAGATCGGGGCGGGGATCTGGATAATACAAATTTTTAACTTGGTGGCCCTTATTGCCGTCGCTCTTTATGGCGCTTTCTATGTGTTACCTAGGGTTCAGGTTCTGGAAGCCAGGATATCCAAGAACGAGATGTTTCTACATGGCGCCAGAGAAGCTATAAGGGATGAGCTTGACAAGACAAAAGAGGAAATCCTTCGCGAGTGTGGCGTTCAAATAGCTCCTGACAAATCCACCGAGGAGTGAAATCCTGCAAAAATTCATGTTTGATTGCACACCTTTTTCAGTTGCGCACCAGCTGTTAATAATTTAGATTAAGCGATTATCTTTTATTTGGGAGATCACAAATGTTTGGTCCCATGCCCACTACATTTTTTCTAACATCTGGCTGCGGCGAGGCTTCAATGGAATTAAACGCCTTTGACGCCGCGCTACTCGATGCTGGGGTAGGAGACACTAACTTAATAAAAATGAGCAGTATTTTGCCTCCAGGAGCTAAGGAAATCGAACGGATAGCTTTGAGGAAAGGATCGTTTGTCCCTTTGGCCTATGGAGATAGGACGTCCAATATACCTGGAGTTCAGATTTCGGCGGCAGTTGCAGTTGGTATCCCGGAGGACCCTCTGGATGCCGGCTTGATAATGGAGTTTTCACACGAGGGATCTCCTGATAGCTGTGAAACAATAGCCCGAAATATGGTAGAAGAAGGTATGGAACTCATACGTAAACGACGGCTACGTGAAATTAAAAGTATTTCCGCTACCCTGAGGGTTTCCCGAGTGGGGGCGGTTTTTGCAGCGGTGGTACTATGCCCATAAACGAAAGAGAATGGTTTACGGAAGCATTTGAGAGCAATACTGCATTTTCTGTTAGATATGCAAGAAAGCTTTACGAATCGAAAAGCGCATTCCAGACAATTGAATTCTACGAAACTCCTGTAATGGGAAAAGTTCTCTCCCTGGACGGTTGTTTCATGGTTACGGAGGTAGACTCGTTTGTCTACCATGAAATGATAACACATCCTGCTACGACTATGATCGAACGCCCCCAATCCGCGCTCGTTATCGGAGGGGGCGATGGCGGGACCATAACTGAGTTGGTCAAACATCCGGAATTTAAGAAAATTACTCTATGTGAAATAGATGAAGGAGTCATATCGGCCTGCAGGGAATTTTTACCTCAGATTTCGAGTGGCTTGTCTGACCCTAGGGTAGAAGTCGTATGCGAAGACGGAGCGGCTTACGTCAAGAAATTTCAGCAAGAATTTGACATAATTCTCGTTGATTCTACTGATCCAGTTGGCCCTGGTAAAGCTCTCTACGAAGTAGATTTCTACAATTCTGTCAAGAATGCCCTAAAAATTGGCGGTGTGGCTAATTTTCAGACGGAAAGCCCCTTTTTCATGGCAAATGTTTTTTCCGAAACCGTAAAAAGATTAAGATCGGTTTTTGGACCAGGCTCAGCAACCCCCTATTTGTGCGTTATCCCTAGTTATCCGGGCGCACTGTGGTCTTTTACTATGTGTTCTTCCGAACCAACAAATTTTGCAAGTCCAAGACGCAGTTTGTCCGATGAGATTAACAATTCCCTGAATTATTATAGCGCACGAGTTCACGAGGCTTCTTTTACGCTGCCAAAATTCGTGCAAAAATTAATATCTTAAGAATTCGGAATTCATTCGATGTCAAATCCGCTGTTTCTTGGTCATCACTCTGGGAAGGTTATAGAAAAAAGACCGGCAATACTCGGATGCCCTCTTGATTTGACTTCCACCTACCGGGGAGGCTCCGACGAGGCGCCGTCGGCTATCCGGATATCCTCCGATTCCATTGAAACCTATTGTCCGTACCTCGACAGGGATCTGAAAGAATTTCCATTTTCCGATCTTGGAGACATTCACTTTTCTGGGGTATCGCTGGAAGAGAAGTTAAACGAAATCAGATCGAATGTTGAAACGATTCTTGGACAGAAAGGCGTGCCTTTTTGCATTGGAGGCGAACATACTGTCACCTTTCCCATAATCCAGGCAATGAAAATCTATTACGATAAATTCGTGGTACTCCATTTGGACGCTCATTCGGACTTGCGGGATTCCTACGAGGGACAGAAAATAAATCATTCCACTGTGATGAGAAGAGTGGCAGAACTGGTTGGCCATGAGAATCTCATTCAGCTTGGAATCAGGTCGGGGACCAGAGAAGAGTTTCAATGGATATACAAACACCACGTTACGGCAGAGTTTAGACCCGGGCAAGAGAAAACCCTATTAAATAGGATCGGCGGAAGAAGTGTTTACCTGAGCCTGGACCTCGATGTTCTGGATCCTTCCTGCTTTCCTGGGGTTGGCAACCCTGAAGCTGGTGGATGGTCATATGAACGCATGGGGAGATTTATCAGATTTCTCAACAATGTTAATATAATAGGTTTAGACGTCGTGGAACTTATTCCGGGCATAGACAAATCGGAATTGAGTTCCATAACGGCCGCCAAGATAATCAGGTCTTTACTGCTGATTTGCTAGTTAAATTTGTTCACATTTTGTGATATGAGTCCAGCCATGAAAGCTAGGGGGCCCAACTAAGAGGACGGCCATGAGGTTACAGCAATCAGCAGATGTCTAACAGCCCCACAAAGTCTCCACGGAAAATCTTGGTTCAACTTTCGGGCCTGACGTCGTCAGGCATCCTTTTGCCGCTCATTATAATACTCATCCTGTGCGGCGCACCTGTCACAGCACATTCATCCAGTCCTGATGCAAAGCCTGCAAGGCCGACTCCAGGATGTCCTGATCTTGTAGAGCTGATTAAAAAGATTACGCCTACTGTTGTCAGCATTGCCGTTGAAAGGAAAGAGCCGGTGGCTCGGCGTTGCGCTCCGGGCTCCGTATTAAGGCAGGATAACACAAGCTTAAACAGTAAGGACGGCAAGAAGGATCCTATGTTGAGTGACAGCATAGGAAGCGGCTTTTTCTGTGATCGGGAAGGACATATTGTAACAAACGCGCACGTAGTTGACTCAGCTGAAAAAATTATGGTGACAACGGCTACAGGAAAAGTCTTGCCTGCACGAGTAGTCGCTGTTCACCCTCGCGTCGATCTGGCGTTGATAAAAATTGCCCCAGATTTCAGTGTCAGGGAAGCCCAAATTGGCAATTCTTCGGAAATTGAGGTAGGGGAGTGGGTGCTGGCCGTGGGAAATCCGTTTGGCCTGGGCCGGACAGTGACCATTGGTATCGTTAGTGGTAAAGGCCGTTTCCTTGGGTTTGGTCCAAACGATAATTTTATTCAGACGGACGCATCGATTAATCCGGGAAACTCCGGTGGCCCTCTCTTCAACATGGTTGGAGAGGTAATCGGCGTAAATACGGCTATAATAGCCTCGGGTAAAGGAATAGGATTCTCGATCCCTTGTAACTACGTGCGTGAGTTGATTGGACAAAAAGGGAAAAATTCTAACAGGACGAGGGGATGGTTAGGGGTCTACGTCGATGATATGGACGAACTCAAGGCCAAATCGCTTGGATTTAAGTCTGTCGAAGGAGTCGTTGTAGACGATGTGCTCAGCGCTACCCCAGCATTTCTAGCAGGAATTCGCAAAGGTGATTTAATCCTGAGAGCGGATGGGACAACAATCCGCGACGGAAAGCATCTTTCAGCGATTATTGCGGGGAAAAACCCGGGTGATGTGATCCATATGGAAATCTTTAGGGATAACAAATATGGAAACGTCGACGTTGTAATGGGTAGACCACCGGAATGATCACATCCCGCATACAGGATTTGATTCCAGAACGATAATGTCAATCAGCTCTTTCACCGCTCTATCCAAATCATCATTTACAATACTGTACGAAAAAAGATTTGCAAACTCGATTTCCTCTCTAGCGTTTTGAAGCCTCAATTTTATTGAATCTTCGCTATCAGTCCCACGCATCCTTAAACGGGCCTCAAGTGTTTTTAAATCCGGCGGCAGTATGAATATCCCAACGGATTCCTTGATCCTTCTAAACACATCGGCAGCGCCTTTAACATCGATGTCCATTATGCATCTTTGCCCGTTGCGCAAGGCGTCTTGAATTGGCTGTACGGGAGTTCCATACATTGAACCATGGACTTCTTTCCACTCCAGGAAATCTCCATTGCCAATCATTTGTTTAAAGGTGGGCAGGCTTACAAAGTGATAATCTACAGAATCAACTTCGCCTTTCCTTGGTGATCTGGTAGTGCAGGAAACAGAGTAAAACAGGTCCGGCAGGCTCCTCCTGACACGATGGATCAAAGTGGATTTTCCGGCCCCCGATGGAGCTGAAAGAACGAACAGTACAGGTTTCAGCAAGGCTAACTCCTGAGATTTCGATTAAAGAGAACATGGATTTGGTCATGCGTGACAGGATATGCTGTCCGCCGTTACTAATATTTTCGCATCCTGATCCCGGTTTGTTGACACGACGGCCTTCGAGTGATTAGGTATAACGCTGGATAAATAAGGAAAAGGTTCAAACCATGGTAAAAAAAATCCTGTTTTCCGTGTTGCTGGCTCTAAGCATCGTAATGACAGTATACGGAGTTTTTTTCCGTAAATTTCTAATCTATGACAATCTCGAGAAATTTGACAAGCTTAAAAATGTTGGGATTACTATAAAAGTTCCCGGTTATTCCTCTGGCGCGGCCAACTTCAAACCAGAATCTCAATGGTTTTCCGAACCTGAGTTGGTAAGAGCGATGACCTTCGAGGGTGTCAAGCGATACAGGGATGGTAAACTTATTTCCAATTATCCTGATCTTCGAATGCTCAAGGGGCGTATTCCCTGTCCCACCTGAGTTTGAAAGCGGGTGTCGTGACACCCAACTAACCATTCCCTTGTGAAAATAGTTTAAGGAGAAATTTAGTTGGAGAAAATCAGGTTCAAAGTTCAGTTGGCCTGCCTCGCATTGTTAAACCTGGGCTTATTTCAATGGCAAAATTTTTGTTTCCCTGTCCTCAATTGCCATTCCTGTCCGGTTGCGGTATTTTCGTGCCCGGTTGGAATTATAGGGCA
>JBMFSZ010000088.1:0-11040 GCA_049967315.1 Desulfomonilaceae bacterium | reverse complement strand
CCACTCTGTTCCAAAAAACCGGCGACACTATCAATCTCGGCCTGATTTACCTTACACCCCAATACGTACAAATGCGCCTTTGGGGTTAGCGCATTGTCTTTCATCGTTATGAGTTTTGACATGTTGGTGTATCCATGTTATCAATCTGAGAATTCTGATAAAGGGCAGAAGCTGAAACTTCAAAAATCCAAAATCAGAGATCCGAATGATCTATCATATTACAACGAGTTATATCAGGTTGCGACCAACAACGTTCTTCCTCAAGACTGCTGATATTTTGATGAGTCTCTCTCGATATTGGTTGCAGCACAAATGTCTGAAGATTTTTCCTGTACTCGTGTGCATGATTCTGATAGGTGAGCCCGTTTACTGCCAGCCTCAAAAAACACACGGATGGATATCCAGACAGATAAACGACACAATGGAAATCAAAATCCCTAATGATTTTAAACCGGAAGGTGTTGACGAACCTCACATTTTCAAATGGACCAAAAATTCAGCTGAAATATATATTGTAATCGGTGACAAGTTCGTTGGTTCACGCACAGGAATAATTAATGCGATAAAGAAGTCGTCCTTGTCAGTCAAGGCTTTCGACCAGGTAAAAACGGTTCGAATCCCAAACGCAAAGGGAATCATTCTGAAAGAAAAAACACCAGATGATCCCGACCGACTAATGTGCTGGGAACTCAAGATCTTTTCTGAGAAACGTGAGATCAACGTTCAACTTTCTGCGCCTGCAAAGGACTTCAAAATCTTTTCCCCATCATTTGAAGAAGTCGTTAAATCGATCAAGGTCGATAAATCTTCTAAATGAGCAACAGCGTGGTGGACAGAAATTCAGAAACTGTATTCAGTCTCATTCCATCGGTTGACAAAATATTATCTCACCCCCGTATTCATTTGGTTTTAAATGAATACTCATCAAGACTGGTAAAAAACATCGTAACATCCACCCTTAATGATATCAGGGTATTAATTAAAAAGAACCTTTTGGAATCAGCGGAAATCAATTTGGATGCTGTCGCGGATCGAATAGTCGAGTCCGTGACGCGCCGACTAGGGACAAATCTTCAAACGGTCATTAATGCTACAGGCGTAGTGGTTCATACGAATCTTGGGCGGGCGCCACTGTCCAGGAAGGTAGCTGAGCGAATTGTTGAAGTAGCCACTTCGTACTCGAACCTCGAATATGATTTAGATCAGGGAAAAAGAGGGCAACGTAACGCACACTTAAGGGGTTTGATCAAGGAACTTACCGGCGCAGAATCCGTACTTGCTGTTAACAACAATGCCGCAGCGGTACTGCTTGCCTTAGGGACACTCGCTAGAGGAAAGGAAGTCATAGTATCCAGAGGAGAATTAATAGAAATAGGAGGGTCTTTCCGTATTCCCGAAATAATGACCCAATCTGGCGCAATTCTCCGGGAAGTGGGGACCACTAACAGGACGCATCCTAAGGACTACGTCGAGGCCATAAATGAAAATACAGCTCTTATTTTGAAGGTTCATACCAGCAACTATCGGATAGTGGGATTCACCAGGGAAATGTCTTTTGACGAGCTTGTTTTGATTGGCCGGCAGCACAATTTGCCTACTATGATGGACCTTGGGAGTGGTTGTCTGGTGGATCTCTCGCCGGCGGGGTTGCATGATGAAGTTACGGTACAGGAGGTTCTCGCTAAAGGGATTGATGTTGTGAGTTTTAGTGGAGATAAATTACTTGGAGGGCCACAGGCGGGCATATTGGTAGGGAAAAAGGATTTGATCGACAGGATGGCTTCCAACCCACTTGCCAGGGCCCTCAGAATGGATAAATTGACGTTGGCCGGACTAGAGGCCACTTTACGGGAATATGCGACTGCGGTTGGTCCAAGTTTTTCCATTCCTGCATTGGCCATGATAGGAAAAACGGCGGAAGAATTAATAATCGTTGCAGAGAGAATTTCCCACGACCTAAATTCCTTGTTGAGTGGTAAAGCCATAATTTCCGTGGAAGAAGGTGTGGGCAGGGTTGGAGGGGGGGCGCTGCCAATGAGCGACCTGGTGGGGCCGCGTGTTTCCATAAAACCCATAGACTGTTCGGCGGCCCGCGTGGAGAAAGCCCTACGTCAGGGGATCCCCCCTGTAATCACTATGGTTAAGGACGACTGTGTGCTAATTGATCCTCGAACACTGCTGGACAATCAGGCCGAAATGATCGCGGGACTCGTTGTGGGCGCTTTTGGGAGAGTCATGAATCCGAACGAAAGAGATTAGGCTGTAGCGCCTCTCCTTTGGTGAAAAGTCTCCGAAACGACAAACCAACAAGAACCATGCTGCCTAGAGCAGCAGCGCATGAAATCATCAGCATGACCACTATTTGATACCTTGCCGCTTCAACTGGGTTGGCGCCACCCAATATTTGACCAGTCATCATACCCGGTAGACTAACTACACCTACGACCATTAGAGCATTGATCGTTGGAGTCATAGCCGCCCTAATGGCCTCCCTGACCAGTTCGTGCACAGCCTCCCACGGAGAGGCCCCCATAGACAAGAGGGCTTCCACCTCATGACAGTGGCTTCGAACTTCGCCGTACAATCTATCGATGGAAAGAGTAACACCATTTACAGCATTCCCCAAAATCATCCCGGAAATAGGAACTACAATTCTGGAGTCATACCAAGGTGTTGGACGTATGATGGCGAGCGACACAATTGTAGACACCAGATAGGTAGTTGTCACCAAAGCCAGAAATGCCAGTAAAGTGGGAAAGTCTGATACATTTGGAGTGCGGCGAGTCGCTGTTCTGGCTGCAAATAGGGCCATGAGCGCTATGATGAGGATGACGATTTCGAAACGATTTACGGAAAATATCCATGCCAACGCATATCCGACAACACTTAGCTGCAGTACACATCTGATAGTTCCCCAAACGAGGGATTTGAGGAGGCCCAACTGGAAAATTGCTGATATACTCGCAGTTACAAGAATAAGGATTCCTGTGAAGGCCAACTGATGATCAGATATTGGGATGACTTGGGTATACATCTGTCCTTAGAAAGTTTTAGCTCAAATGATTTATGCATCCATAATGAAACGATAAAATTCCACTTAGGGTTGTCCAAGGTGGATATCAAGGCCAGGAACCATTTCGGTCAATGTACTATCATGGGTGACACCTATAATTCCCCCTTCGGATTCTGACAGCCATTGTTTTAAAATCATTGCCACTGCTATCCTGGATTGTGAATCAAGGGAAGCTGTTGGCTCGTCAAGTAACAAAACGTCAGGGTTAATCAAAAGTGCCCGAACCAGACAAATGCGGGCCATTTCGCCGACCGACAGGGTCAATGCGTCTCTTTCAAGCAATGAATCTGGTAAATCGAGCTTCCTGAGTAAACTAACTACTGTCTCAATGTGAGGAATACTGTCTCGATTAAGTTTTAATTCAAAAGGCTTCAATATATTTTCACGTATGGATCCTCTGAAGAGAACGGGCCTCTGACTGACGTAAAGTACAGAGCGGCGCCAATTCCGTGGCGGAATGTGGCAAAATGAAACACCTCTGTGCTTCATTTTGATTGTAGGATCCTCAATCAGTCGGGCGATCGTGCGTAAGACAGTTGTTTTGCCTGTCCCTGATCGGCCTCGCAACCAAATAGTTTGTTTGTTGTAAAGCTTCAGATTCAGGTCTGTCTGATAGGCTTTTCCAGAAACTGTCCGTAGAGGTACTGTGGCTTCGAATATGGGACAGGATGAGTCTTCGTTTAGCGGAAAAATATCCTCGTTCAATTATGGTTAACCAATACAGGGGGGTAACGGACTAGCGATTAATCATTTCTGCAATGATCCAGATTCTCCAAATACCATGCATAGGTCGACTCCAAGCCAACCCTTAGTCCAATTTTAGGCTGCCAACCCAGTTCACTGATCCTGGAAATGTCCAACAACTTTTGTCGGACTCCATCCGGCATCTTTGAGTCGAATCGTAAATCACCGCTGAAACCGACAACTTCCTTAATCAGTTTGGCCAGGTCCAGAACCGATATGTCCTTGCCGGAGCCGATATTAACAATTTCCATGTCATTGTAGTTTTTCATCAGAAACACGCACGCGTCCGCCAGATCGTCGACATGTAGGAATTCCCGCAAGACTGAGCCACTCCCCCAAATCTCAACAAATTCAGCCCCTGAAACTTTAGCTTCATGAGTCTTCCTGAGTAAAGCAGGCAATACGTGAGAAGTCTTAAGATCAAAATTGTCAAAAGGGCCGTACAGATTTGAGGGCATAACCGCTATGAAATTAGATCCATACTGACGTCTATAAGATTGCGCCATAATGATTCCGGCAATTTTGGCCACAGCGTAAGGTTTGTTGGTAGGTTCCAGGGGGCCAGTCAGCAAATATTCTTCCTTCATAGGTTGAGGAGCCAACTTTGGATAAATACAGGAGCTGCCCAGAAAAAGCAGTTTTTCGATGTGAAGCTCGTGACATGCGTGCATCACGTTACACTGCATCATCAAATTGTCATAAATAAATTCAGCCGGGAAGGTGTTGTTGGCGTATATTCCTCCGACCCTGGCAGCCGCCAGGAAAACCCACTGTGGGCGAACGGTCTCGAGCAGGTCGTGTACAGCCTTTTGATCGCGCAGATCAACCTTGCGGCCAGGATGCTTAATGACTGGATAGTCTTCTGATTCAAGCCGTCGGCAGATGGCTGACCCGACCATGCCCGTGGAGCCGGCTACAAACACTCGCGGTTTTTGGACACATCCCATCAATTGAGTCCCGCTGATTTACATAACTGTTCTTTTTCAGCCTCTCTCAAATCAGCCACGACCATTTTTCTGACCAATTCAGAAAAGCTGCATTTAGGCGTCCAGCCAAGTTCTTCACGGGCTTTGGTAGCGTCCCCGAGAAGCTGTTCGACTTCCGTGGGTCTGAAATAACGTGGATCAACCGCAACCAGGACTTTTCCTGTGTCGTTGTCCCTCCCTTTCTCATCTATGCCGGACCCTTCCCAAGCAATTGAGATACCAACTTCTCTAAATGCGCGATCCACAAATTCCCGGACCGTGTGATTTTCTCCAGTAGCTATTACAAAATCATCCGGCTCATGCTGCTGAAGGATGAGCCACATGGCCTCAACATAGTCGGCTGCGTATCCCCAGTCACGCCTGGCGTTGAGATTGCCCAGATACAATTTATCCTGCATTTCAAGCTTTATACGGGCTACAGCTCTGGTAATCTTACGAGTCACAAAAGTTTCACCTCTCAAAGGGGATTCATGATTAAACAAAATCCCGTTCGAGGCATACATGCCGTAAGCTTCGCGATAATTTCTGATGATCCAGTAACCGTACAATTTTGCCACAGCATATGGGCTGCGTGGGTAGAAGGGTGTAGTCTCTTTTTGGGGTATTTCCTGGACCAATCCGAAAAGTTCGCTGGTTGACGCCTGATAGAAACGAACCTGGTCTATCATTCCGAGGATCCGGATCGCTTCCAGGAGTCTTAGAGCCCCCAAAGCGTCTGAATTGGCGGTATACTCGGGAGTTTCAAAAGAAACCTTTACGTGGCTTTGAGCAGCGAGATTGTAGATTTCGCTGGGCTGAAACTGTTGAATAATCCTGATCAGATTGGTAGAATCCGTCAAGTCTCCGTATTCGAGCATTAATCGACGACTTGGAACATGAGGATCTTCATAAAGGTTATCGAGTCTTTGAGTGTTTATTAGAGAACTTCTTCTTTTGATACCACAAACGGTGTAACCTTTGCGCAAAAGTAACTCGGTAAGATAAGCGCCATCCTGTCCGGTCACACCGGTTATCAATGCCCGTTTACTTTGACTTTCTGACATATGTTAGCACCTGAATTCTATTTTAGAATGAATGTGGAGTAAATATGCTATCATCTGTTGTGATTCGTCGTCAAGGAACTTTAGGTAGCTATTGCGACTCGAAACGCACTTTGGTTCAATCATGGCGCCAATCTAATAATGATGAGTAAGAAACCATGAGGTAACCCCTTTTTTCTTACCGTTTTATGTCGACCCGGCATCAATGATTGTCTGAAATTGGATTTCGTGCCCGTTATTGAAAATGAATAATAAAGATCACCTAAGTTAAACTTAACCATGCTCACTTTAAGGAAGGAACTATTTTATGGAACAGTGCAAACTCTATTCTCTTAGTACTTGTAGCCATTGCAAGGCTTGCAAACGATTCCTTGGAGAATGTGGAATCGAATATGAATTTACAGATGTCGACTTACTTTCAGACGAAGAACGCCAGCCGATTTTGGAGGAAATTAAGCGCTTGACTTCTAAATGTGCTTTCCCAACCATCTTGATTGGGGACAAAGTAATAGTTGGGTTCAAGGAACAGGAAATTAAGGAAGCGCTCGGTATCAAATCATAACAAGGGAAAGATCGACGAGAGAAGAGAATTCCCCAGGTCCTGTGGATAACTTTTGTAATAAGTTGTTGAGATGATGAGAAATGCTTGAGCGGTTCTAGCCCAAATACAGTTTTCATTATTTTGGCTCAGTTTAAAAACCATAGTCATAACAGAATGTTAATAACAATATTAGAATTGATATTTAGTTTATAGCGCATGTGCTTAGTATGTCTAGAGGTACCAACAATTGTTGATAACCATTTCGGATAATGATCTGAAATCCATCGTTGTAGGAATACAAATTGCTGCTGAAGCGATAATGCGGGGTGGTATAGTTGTAGTTGGTACTGAAACGTTTTACGGCATTGCTGCAAATCCATTTATGGATCAGGCTGTAGAAAAGATTTTTTCAATTAAAAAGAGGCCTTTTCGAAGCCCGTTGCCCTTAATTGCAGCGGATAGACACTTTGTAAATTCGAAAGTCATTTGTTTCTCCACGATTGAAGAAACTCTGATCAAAAACTTTTGGCCTGGAAGTCTGACAATTTTGCTCGATGGCTGTGCGAATTTTTCGAAACATGTTAGTAATGAAGCGGGTAAAATAGGCGTCAGGGTACCAACCGATTGCCCTGCGAGACGTCTGGCTGAAAAAGCTGGGGGATGGATAACAGCTACCAGCGCCAATCTTTCAGGTGAACCTGCCCCTCAGAAAGTTACAGATATACCTGCTGAAATTACTGATGCTGTGGATGTTGTGTTAGACTCGGGTCCGTGCCCCGGTGGTCTCCCTTCTACTATTGTTGACACATCCTGCGTAAGCTGGAGAATGGTCAGACATGGCGCCATATCTGAAAAGTCTATCGCAGAAACGCTGCAAGGTTTTGAAACGGATTAAATATTCTTGACAGAGGTAGCCAATCGTTTCTAGAATAGGAATGTCCATGCTGGGGGATCGTCTAGCGGCAGGACGACGGGTTCTGGCCCCGTTAACCGAGGTTCGAATCCTCGTCCCCCAGCCAATAACAAGCCATTCCTTGCCATACGCGGTAGAATTAGAGACTTAAAAATCCTCCCCGGGAAATGACCATTCAGGCAGTTGTGCAGTACATGGGCTGTGTCCTCTCAAGATTGCCTTGGTAATTTGAGGCATGACCTTTTGAATTTGCAAAAAAGTTACACACCTCAGAGTTTCCCCGATGATGGCGGTCCTGTCGGCGCATATATTCATATTCCTTTTTGTTTAAGCCGCTGTAATTACTGCGCCTTCGTTTCCTATCCATTCGACCCCAGAATGGAAGATCCTTATGTGGAAGCAGTCATCAGGGAAATTAATTCTGCTCGTACATCTCCAGTTTTTTCTGAAAATCCTTTTCCCAAGTTTTTGGATACAATTTACATTGGGGGTGGCACGCCATCCGTTTTCGATCCTCGAAACATAAAGAGGCTCATTGATACGACCGAGAAAAGTTTTGAACCTGTCAAACCTCTTGAGATTACAGTTGAGATTAATCCTCGGACTTATACAGTAGATGAATTTCTGAAACTACGCGAAGCAGGGGTGAACCGAATCAGCATAGGCGCGCAGTCCCTCAACGAGCAGGAACTGATTTCCATGAACCGGTTTCATGATGGTTCGGATTTCCGAAAGATTTATGACGATGCTCGCTCAGCGGGATTCGACAATATATCAGTTGATCTTCTTGTCGGCTATCCTGGGCAGACGCTAGATTCATGTGTCCGCAGCCTGAAGGGTATTGTGGAGTTGGGTCCGGAACATTTGTCGGTGTATATGTTTGAGCTCAAATCGGGGTCAAGAATTGCGAAGATGATAGAAAGTAATGAGGTTCGTATAGTCAGCGACGATCTCATGGCCGACATGTATGAAACAATTTGCGGAGAACTGACTTCATCCGGGTTTACCCAGTACGAGATTTCCAATTTTTGCAAACCGGGAATGGAATCGAAGCATAACCTGAAGTATTGGACAGATCAGATGTTTTTAGGATTTGGCGCTGCAGCCCACGGCATGATTGGCTCGGTAAGATATTCGAATCTGGTGAATCTCGATGATTATTTTGAAGCTGTGCGCTGCAACCGGAATGCGATTGAATCTGTCCTGAGATTGAATCCTCTAACTAGATTCAAGGATGCCATGATTATGGGTTTAAGAAAAAACCTGGGTGTAAACCTCTTGGAAATGGACCGTCGTTATTCCTTCGACAGCCATGTATATGTTAAACAAACCTTGAACGACCTTGAAGATGCAGAGCTTTTTTTTATTGAAAACGACATCATCCGTTTGACTCCTAAAGGTAGGCTGCTCTCAAATATTGTATTTTCAAGGTTCGTTTAGGAAGAGCGTCCGAGTCGATACCCCTGAATCCATTCAATTGATCTGGTCGATTGACACATATCTCAAGCTCGCTTAGAATCTGTAAGATAATCTTAAAAAACGCAAATACGATCGAAACCAGTAAAAGAGACTTTCAAAAATGGGGAAACAAACTGAAAAATTAGTAATAAAAGGCGTTGAAATTCATTTGATAGATCAACCCGAGTTGGATGTTGATTGGATCGGAATGGAAGAACCTTTGACCCAACTTCTTGCAGCATGGTCTGATGATGGGGATGATCCACCGATGCAGCCAAGAATTCTTGGGAAACCAGGCGTTGGAAAAACATCTCTCGCTATAACCGCCGCAAAAAAAATGAAGCAAGACCTATATGTGTTTCAATGCACGGTAGATACTAAACCTGAAGATTTGATCATTACGCCGGTAATAGCTGACAACGGCAGGATAAAATATGTGGCCTCTCCTTTAGTCACGGCAATGATTAGAGGCGGAATCTGCCTGCTTGATGAGGGTAACCGAATGAGCGAGAAAAGCTGGGCTTCGATAGCCTCGCTTCTCGATATGCGGCGTTCAGTGTACTCGATAATTGCAGGCGTAGAGATTAAGGCCAAGCCCGAATTTAGAATATGCGTGACAATGAACGAAGACGCTTCAACCTTTGAGGTTCCTGAATACATTTATTCCAGGTTGCAACCGGGCATACACATGGACTACCCGACTCGGGATGAAGAATTCAAGATAATTAGAGGTAAACTGTCAGGGCCTAGTGATTCGCTCATAGGCCGTGTAGTAGATTTGCTCCAGGAATCCCATAGAAATGATGAAGATCTGAGTGTCAGGGATGGCATGAATGTATCCCGGTATGCTCACCGGTTACTCAAGTTCAGGACGAAATTATCCGAAGAAAGGGCTTTGGATCAGGCAGTATTTCAGATTACGGGGGTCAGGCGTGTCGCTTATGATGGCCCAACGCTGGTTTGATGTTGTCAGGATAGGGCGAATTTCCCTAATAGGCTCGATTGACTACCGCATAGAATTCGCCTGTCAGGTTCGTTGTTTTATTCAACGAGAGAAACCTGATTTAATCTGCGTAGAAGCGCCGGTATCTCTTCGCGAGCAGATCCTTGCAGCGGTAAGTCGTCTCCCGTATCATTCCGTCATCATATATGGAAATGAAAATGATCAATATACAGGATTGATAGTTGAAGGATCAGACGGGATTTTTGAGGCTGTCAGATCTGGCTCTGAACTGGGCATACCTGTTTGGTTTCTCGATCCAACGGTGCGGAACCGTCGTGGCTGGATAGACAAGATTCTTGATCCGTACTCGATAGACCAGATAGGTCAGAAAACTTTTCTGGAGGGCCTTGTAGGTTTATCGATGAACATCCGTGCAGACAAGCGTGATCCTAATCGAGAAATTTATATGGCTGCCCGTCTCCAGGAGGCTACCAGAAATCATGATCGAGTGCTTTTCGTAGGAAATCTTTTCAGTATCAACCCGCTTGCCAATATTCTCGAGGAGCCTCGAGCCTTGCCACTCATGAAACTGGAAAATCCCAAGGCCCCAGTTGTTGCTGCTCTCCATCCCGAGACTCTCAAGAAAGGTTTCACCGAAATCCCCAGGATTACTGAAGCCTATGAGGAATGGCGTCAGGATCCGCAAACCGAATTTCCGTATGATAGACACGAGCAAATAATTAAACTAATGGGCGAGGCTGTCCAATATTATGCGCAACAAACTAGGCAGGACATCCCTGAATATGTCCGCGTCACATGGGCGAAATTTCTCCGTAAATGGATGAAGGCCAAGAGTATGATACTCCCCGACCTCTTCCATTTGGTGCTTTCCTCACGTGCAGCTATGGATGAGGATCTTGCTTACCATGTTCACGAGTTTTTGACAGATTACAGTTGGGAGAATGATCCAAGCGACCCTGGCGCTGTGCAACTCGACGAAGATAGCCTCCATTATTATGGCCAAACGGTTACCCTACACAAGAAACTCCGATCGCTTTTCAGAGGGCCAAACCGGCGTTATCGTCTCAAAGCGGTGAATTCCCGGAAATGGAAAGACCATCTCAAACAGAAATGGGAAACAGGGGACCCAGATAAAATAGATATATGCTCATTTCCTCCGGAAGACGTGCTCATTGAAAAGTGGGGTGATGCTCTGGGAAAGCATGCTACGAACCTGATGCAGACCAGTCAATCTCAAACTGAGCCTTTTGTCTCCGACATTGGAGGAGGTATAGATGTAAGGCAGACTCTTCGACGGTTTTACGAAAACAGAATTTACATC
>JBMFSZ010000087.1:0-11072 GCA_049967315.1 Desulfomonilaceae bacterium | reverse complement strand
GGTCAAAGGAGATCACTGAACTAGCCACCGCTTTAAATGACATGGTTGACCAGCTTCGTGAGCGGCTAAATATGATGACCAGGCAGCGAAACGAATTAGAATCGTTACTCGCAGAGATGGTAGAAGGCGTTATCGTAGTTGACAAAAACAAAAAAATAGTGCGGATGAACCACACAGCCGAAAATATTTTTGATACAAAACTTACCTCCGCTGTCGGTAAAGATATAATTGAAGCAATAAGAAACAAGAGCCTAAATGAATTCGTCATAAAAACTTTGTCAAGTTCGTCGCCCATTGAAGAGGAGCTTACAGTCATCGGGAATCCAGACAGGGTTCTCCAAGCTCACGGGACCCAGATATCAGACTATGCTGGCCAACCAGGGGGGGCATTGATAGTTCTTAACGACATTTCGAGATTAAAAAACATAGATCAAATCAGAAAAGATTTTGTGGCAAACGTGTCACATGAACTAAAAACCCCTGTAACATCTATCAAAGGATTCCTCGAAACCCTTAAAGATGGTGCTATTAGCGATCCAAACACTGCTGAACGATTCCTGAATATTGCCATAAAACACACCGACCGCCTGACAACAATCATCGAAGATCTGCTTAAGCTTTCCCGAGTGGAACAGGAGGCTGGTCGGGGAGAGATGAAACTTGAGAAGGGTTCGGTTTGTGAGGCAGTCCGGTCAGTAACCAAATTCCTGGAGGTAGTGGCCCAAGAAAGACACATAGGGTTGGTCGTGGACTGTGATGATTCTCTTGCGATTGACATGAACCGGCCGTTGTTCGAACAAGCTTTATCAAACCTTGTAGATAACGCTATCAAATACAGTGAGCCAAAGTCGGATGTTTTGATTTCAGCCAAACGGGTTGACCAAGAAGCAATAATTGAAGTTAAGGATAAAGGCTGTGGGATCCCTAACGATCAGCTTCAGAGGATTTTTGAAAGATTTTTCCGGGTGGACCGAGCACGCACGAGGGATAAAGGCGGCGCAGGACTCGGGCTTTCAATAGCCCGCCACATAATCAATCTTCATGCCGGGAGGATAGAAGCAACTAGTGGAATAGGTCAGGGAAGCGTTTTCACTGTACATATCCCATTGGGATCTGAGAGTTTAGAAACAGCGGATTTAAATAGGAATCTACCATGAAATATAGAGCGATCATTTCTTCGGATTGGAACGAGTGCCTTGCGCCCAGCGGACCATTTGACCCCATAGCTTTTATTTACCCGAACCTAAGATCCCAGCTCGCTACAATATTCAGCAAATATACAGGCAACGAGATCCCTCTTTCGCATGCTGTCGCGAGTATATCGCAAATATTACCGGCCCCCCTTACCATTGAACAGATGGACACCTATCTGGACAATTCATTCTCGATATATAAAGGGGTATTTGAGTTTCTCGAATGGGCCAAAAGCGAGAATATACTTTTCATGATAAACACCACTGGCATGCAAGGATTCTTTCAACGGGCGATAACTAAAGGACTCATCCCTGATGTTCCGCTCGTTGCAGCTAATCCGATGCTAAGTTTTACCAATGATTCGAATAAGCATCGCTATAGATTCGTGGTTTTAGAAACCAGTGACAAACCGAAAAACACCGTAGGGGCTGCCGAGGCTTTCAAGATCCCCTACGGGAGGATTGTGGTGATCGGTGACAGTGGGGGAGATGGGCCGCACTTTGAATGGGGGGCTTCAATTGGGGCATTGCTCATTGGTTCGATGCCAAAATATTCTTTGAGAAAGTACTGCGAAGAGAGGAACATTGAGATACAACAATGCTTCGGTGTGAAGTATTCGCACGGGCAATCGCGAGTTTTGCATGAAGAAATGAAATTTGACTTCATGGAGCTAGTTCCAATAGTTGAAGCCTTTCTCAACAAGAATTGCGTATAGAATATCGGCTCGAACCAAGCTCATCTCAACAATAGCACTGCCTAGCCTCAGAGAAATATTCCAGATAGCCATTTGCGCTGAATGGCTGTCAACTGGCTTCCTAGTATGGAAATACCATTACTTAGCGACATAACAATAATTTGTGCGTTGGCTCTGGCCGTAATTTTCATCTGCCATCGGCTTAAGACCCCGGACACTGTAGGATTTCTGATTACCGGCATTCTCGTGGGTCCTCACAGTTTGGGCCTGATCCATCACATCTCCGAAGTGGAACAGTTGGCGGAAATTGGTGTTGTCTGCTTACTTTTCTCCATAGGGTTAGAATTTTCATTACAAAATTTGATGAACATCAGGAAATTGGTCATCCTGGGTGGAACGATTCAGGTGTGCGTTTCCATTGTTGGTGGGATTGTTTTTGCCACGTTTATCGGAATGAGGATCGGCCCGTCCATATTCTTTGGGTTCCTTCTTTCCTTGAGTAGTACAGCCATCGTTCTGAAAATACTCCAACAAAGGGCTGAGACGGGCAGCCCCCACGGACGGTTAACCATTGGAATATTGATATACCAGGATGTCATAGTCGTGGCCATGACGCTCATAGCTCCATTTCTTGCAGGAAAAGGTCTGATGCCGGGTTCCGGGGTTCTAGCGATTATCCTGAAAGTTGTGGCTGTTTCTCTGACGGCGCTCATATCTGTCAAATGGATCGTTCCAACGTTCCTGTCTAGGGTTGCTGCCCTCAGAAATCAGCAAATGTTTGTGCTCGGTATCGTCATGATTGCTTTGGGAGCAACGTGGCTAACTTCCTCCTTGGGTCTATCTTTGGCCCTTGGGGCCTTTATCGCCGGCCTTATAGTTTCAGAATCCGAATTTAGTGAAAGAGCCCTAGGAAATGTACTGCCGTTTAAAGATTTGTTTACCAGCTTTTTTTTCGTATCTATCGGCATGCTGTTGGATCTCAGGTTTGTTTTCTCAAATATTCTAGTCCTGTCATTTGGTACAATTGCGCTGATCGCAATCAAATTCCTGGCGGCCGCTTCATCCGCACTATTCCTTCGCCTGCCTATAAGAACAGCAGTTCTGACTGGAGTGGCTTTATGTCAAATTGGAGAATTTTCTTTTGTCCTGTCCGAAACAGGATCCAGTTTGGGGCTTATCGATAGACAAAACTATCAGCTATTTCTGGCGCTTTCGGTTATAACAATGATATTGACCCCTATGACGGTTGAATCTGGTAACAGGTTGGTCAAATTCGTTCTTCGCTTGCCGCTACCGAACACTTTAAAGAGAGGCATGGCCAGCCCTCGCACGGTCGGCGATTTACCTGTTGTCCAAAATCACGTCATTATCATAGGCTTCGGACAGGGAGGGCAAAACCTGAATCTTGCGGCCATGAGCGCCGCCATACCGAGGGTTATAGTCGAATTGAATCCTGTAACCGTTAAGCGGGAACGCTCGAAAGGTGTGCCAATATTTTATGGGGATGCGGCTGTTGCCCCCGTACTAAAACGTGCGGGAGTGACTGCAGCGCGCATTCTTGTGACCATGATCGCTGATCCAGGAGCTACTCGCAGGATCATTGAACTTGCCCGACGGATTAACCCAGCTCTGTACATAATCGCGAGGACGCGGTTTGTTTCGGAAATAGAAACTTTATCTAACCTGGGAGCAAGCGAAGTAATAGCTGAAGAGTACGAGGCCTCGATTGAAATATTGGTAAGGGTTTTACAAAAATATTTGCTGCCAAGTGACGATATTGAAAGATTTGTCGATCAGATTAGATCTGATCACTACCAGATGTTCAGAAGTTCTTCTTTCTTACCGAGTACTGTTTCCGATCTGACACACGATTTTAGCGAGACGGAAATAGTTTCGATCAGGGTTCCTTTTTCTATCTCCGAAGAGGGCAAAACGCTAAAAGGTCTTAATGTCAGGAAGAAATTCGGTGTGACCATACTCGCCCTTAAAAGAGGCCCTGATCTGATTGCCAATCCATCCGGTGAGGAAAAATTGATCGCGGGTGATATCGCTATAGTTTTGGGTAGCGCCAAAGAAATCAGAAATTGGGCATCATTCTTGAACCGTCCAGAATCTTGACCGCAAACCATTTGTTTATACTGCTTCCATTTGATTGGTCCCATTCGGCGGTCAAATTTCCGTATCCATAGTTTTAAACCGTCCTCTAAACGATATTTTGCGATGAAACGAAACTCTATTGCGCTTGTCAATTTTTTAGACACCCCTATATTAAGAGGCGTGAGATTTCTCATGAAAAAATTAAGGAGGAAAAGATGATTAGGTCGAATGCTTCTATTGCTCTGTGTTTAGGATTAGCCATGATTCTGGCGCTTGGAACGGTAGTCTACGCTTCGGAGCTTCAAACCATTCAGTTACCCAAGCCCTCGATTACTCACGGTAAGCCCTTGATGCAGGCATTGAGCGAGAGAAAAACGTCCCGTGAATTTGCCTCAAAAGATCTAGACCCCCAGACACTGTCGAACCTCTTATGGGCCGCTTTCGGAATCAACAGGCCCGACTCCGGAAGGCGAACCGCTCCCTCGGCTCTAAACCATCAGGAAATAGATATATATGTAGCTTTAAAGACTGGGATATATCGATATGATCCAAAATCCAGCAGTCTGATTCCTGACGTTCCAGGTGATTTACGTGCCATGACGGGTTTGCAGGGTTATGTAAAAGACGCCCCTCTTGATCTTATTTACGTAGCTGATTTTGGCAAAATGGGCGACGCTCAGGAAGCTGAGATGAGATTTCTTTCAGCGGCTGATACGGGATTTATAGGCGAAAATGTTTACCTATACTGCGCGTCTGAAGGCCTGGCCACAGTGGTCCGAGCTAACATGGACAGGAAAAAGCTTAGTCAGGCGATGAAACTAAGCCCAGACCAGAAAATCACACTTGCGCAATGCGTTGGGTACCCCAAAGAGGACACTTCCGGAAACAACGCCCCAAAAAAATGACCTCTTGACCCTGCAAGGAATGTCTATGTAGATTATTGCCAAAAAATAGTTTATATTGATTTTTACTGTCTGGTTAGTTTTTTAGGGTTTCCTGGTTATGAATGGCGCTTGTTCAGCTGAAGTCGAACCTAAACAATTAGAATCCGTCAATGAAACTTCTGATCTCTCAATCAGAGAAGACACCATGGATCATCGCGAACTGGTATTTCTCGCGGTGAGCCACATGTTTAATGACGTGAGCCAAGGCGCCGTCCCTGCCCTGCTTCCATTCCTGGTTACTCAAAGAGGCTTGACATACGTGGCCGCTTCTGGATTGGTCCTGGCAGCGACGGTCCTTTCTTCCCTAATTCAACCTGTTCTGGGGTATTACTCTGACCGCCATCCAATTCCGTGGCTGATGCCTTTCGGTGTTCTTGTGGGAGGCTTGGGGCTGGCATTCGCTGGAGTAGCCCCCACTTATTGGCTATTAGTCTTTTGCGTGCTTCTCAGTGGACTTGGCGTCGCTGCGTACCATCCCGAGGGATCACGTTTTGCCAACTATGTCTCAGGGCAAAGAGCCACCGGCATGAGTTATTTCACGGTCGGGGGAACCATTGGCTTTAGTCTTGGACCAATCATGATCACCCCCCTTGTTCTCAGATTCGGTCTACCCGGGACACTTTTCATGGTAATCCCGTCTATCATAGTAGCGGCCGGCCTAGTAAGGGAGTTGCCCCGTCTGTCGTCATTCCGCCCCCATGCCCAAGAGCTTAAGCCAGACACTGATGACAATGCCCAGTGGGGAGCGTTTGCTCGTCTTACCGCAGTAATTGTCCTTCGAGTATGCCTATACTTCAGCATGATGACTTTCGTGCCCCTTTACTTCATAAGGGTTCAAGGGTCATCCATTCCCGAGGCTAATTCAGCCTTAACACTGATGGTGCTTTCCGGAGCTCTAGGGTCAGGCATTGGTGGGTTTATCGCTGATCGGATCGGTCTTAAATCCTTGCTGTTGGGGTCTCTTTTTGCAATTCCTCCTCTTCTTCTGGGGTTCCTCGTGACCGACGGGTTGGCCCGGCTCGTTTGCCTTGCTTTAGTGGGACTTACCACAATTGGAAGTTCGAGTACAGTGGTATTGCTTGGCCAGAGTTATCTTCGATCGCGGATTGGGGTTGCTTCAGGGGTGACTTTGGGCGCAGCGATTGGGCTTGGTGGGATATCAGTTCCAATGATGGGGATTATAGCAGATCATTATGGCCTTACGACAACATTATATTCAATGTTCGTGTTTCCACTATTGGCCATCGTATTAGCGTTGACGCTTCCTGGACCTGCGGGTAGGACTACAGTCACAACGTGAGGTTTGAATTTCAGGTCAAGGCCTTAAACTTTAGCAAGCCATTCATTCAGTAAGGTGAAACCTTTCTTCGCTGCCCGGATGATTTCGTCACCCTCCCCGTATTTGTCCACGTAATTTTCCATAAAATCCTTGAATGAACCCCACATTTCAGGGACATCCGCTCCATTTGAACCAAAATATGAATATCCCCTAAAATCCTGAAATCGGAAATGTTCCTTTAGCGCTTTTGAAAGAACGAGACCCCCTAATCTCGAACCTTCAAACAAATATAAATAACCAAGAGCATCGGGTAACCTAGTTAGGCGCGATGAACTGTCGAAACACGACAAATGTTGAATAAATCCTCGGGACCGACCAAGAAATGTCAGGTCATTAATTAGATGATTAGCTCTTTTTCTATTGAGATAGTCGAGTGCAACACACCTATGGTCCATTTGATCTTCAATTGCCTTTTCCGCAATTCTGACGAAGCCATATAACCGCTCTAAAACCCTTATGTATTCGTCTAGTTTAATAGTTCCATCAGCGATCGCGTGCAGCGGACCCATTTTCTCAGCCTCATCATGCAAAGGCATTATCGATTCTCTCAGACGTTGCATAAACCCGTTCACCATTTAGACCTCCCGCCTGAACCCCTTCAACAGGCTGCCACAATCATGCTTGAATATTGTCAAGGATTACATCGTTCATTTACATTCCGCAATAAGCTTTTGATAACCAGGCCAGCTAATGATAACACTAAAAGGAATGCTAAAAATGGTTGCATTTATAAGAAAATTGAAGAAAAGTTGAACTTTCCACATCATAATCAGTTAGGACAACACGTATTACTCAAAACAGGTCCCGACGTCTCGGAAGTGGAGAGGAGGTCTGGATGCCTAAAATCAACTTGGAGATCGCCAAAATTATTGACGAACAGCGACATTCCATTTCGGAAGCTATTGTATCTCTTCAGTATCAACTCCAGCCGGAAATTTGGGAACCTTACGGTGAAAAAGGTAGAGAGTTGAGCATTCGGGACTCAAATCATCACTTCATCTACCTTGTTGAAGCCCTTAAGCAATCGGATCCCACACTGTTCGCTGATTACGTGCTTTGGTTAAAGCAACTTTTCGAAGGCATAAAGATTCCCCCTCAAGCCCTGCCGAAAATGATCGAATGCACTGAACAGGTTTTATATACAAAACTTTCAGCGGAAATGGTTCAGGTCCTGGACGAATATATGTCCATGGCAAAGCAACGACTCCAGGCAGAGCTTAAAGCCCAACCGTCGTTTATAACTCAGGACGCGCCACTATACGATCTTGCCAAGCAATACCTGAATTTACTCCTAAATGGGGAGAGACACTTGGCGTCTAAACTTATATTGCACGCCGTAGAGAGGGGCGAAAGTGTCAAAAATATTTATCTATACGTTTTCCAGAACTCTCAGTATGAAATTGGTCGTTTGTGGCACTCAAACAAAGTCAGCGTAGCTCAGGAGCACTATTGTTCAGCAGCCACTCAGCTAATCATGTCACAGCTTTATTCTCATATATTCGCTACCGAGAAGATTGGCCGCAAATTGGTTGCAGCCTGTGTAGGAGGCGAGCTCCATGAAATCGGTATCAGAATGGTAACCGATTTTTTCGAAATGGAAGGTTGGGACACTTACTACCTGGGGGCTAATGCCCCTACATCGAGTATATTGGAATCAATACAAAAACATAAAGCTGATATGGTTGGAATTTCAGCATCCATGCCATTTCATAGAGGGATGGTCAAGGAATTGATTTCAAGTATTCGCTATTATGCCTCAGACAGAAGAGTCAAGATCTTGGTGGGGGGGTATGCTTTACGCACATCAGCCAATTTGTGGAAACGGCTAGGAGCCGATGGGTTTGCGGATGACGCCCAACAAGCCGTCTCAATCGCTAATCAGCTTCTAGCAGGGATATCAGAGTCGTGAAAAATCAAAATGCTGAATTTGGAATCGTCTTTCTTTGCGACCTGGATGGCAAAGTAATGGAAGTCATCCGGGATGAGATAGGATTGTCTGAAACAATATGTTGCGGCAGATCACTTTCCACGATCGTAGATAGGGGTAGTTTTGGCAAGACGCTTAACTTCATCGTTGAAATCAAGTCTCGTGGAGCGGTTTTTGACTGGCAATTGGGCATACCTGTTTTGGATCGGGTTGAGATACTAAATTTTGCTGGCGTATTGTGGGATAAAAAACTTTTCATTGTCGCAGCGAAAACCACGGACGGTCTGGAGAAACTGGTCGATGAACTTTCGCTAATGGGCAA
Source organism: Desulfomonilaceae bacterium (assembly GCA_049967315.1). Taxonomy (GTDB): domain Bacteria; phylum Desulfobacterota; class Desulfomonilia; order Desulfomonilales; family Desulfomonilaceae; genus CAJBEZ01. The sequence goes on along the minus strand of JBMFSZ010000087.1, from coordinate 2,555 downwards.
CGAGCAAATCAATATTTTACGTTCGTTAATGAAAGACAGAACCGACTTAATACAGAAACACTCCCAACGAGAAATCGCATTTTATGAAGAACTCGCAAAGCTCAACAATGAACTGGCAAATCTGCAACGAGAGCTTGCCAAGAAAAATGTTGAGCTAGAAAAGCTTAATGAAGAAAAGAACAAATTTCTTGGGATGGCCGCACATGACCTCAGGAATCCCCTAAACGCCATACAGATGTATAGTGAATTCCTCCTGGAAGAAGCCACTGAGGTTCTAAATCCCGAGCAACTGGAATTTGTTTCGATAATTCATTCCTCCAGTGGTTTTATGCTTCAATTGGTTAACGACCTTCTCGATGTAGCCAAAATAGAATCGGGCAAACTTGAATTGGAGCTTGAACCTACCGATTTGGGTCGACTTGTACAGAAGAATGCTTCTTTGAATAAAGTCATGGCAACAAAGAAGCAAATCGAGTTCAACCTTCATCTCGATGATAAAATTCCTCCCGTGCTGGTTGATTCAGCGAAGATCGAGCAGGTTTTGAATAACCTAATTACCAATGCCGTAAAATTTTCTAATCCCGGTGGTGTTATAGATATATGGGTTTCAAAATCTGAAGGCGAGGTTATTGTTTCTGTCAAAGATAACGGTCAGGGAATCCCACGTGAAGAACTGAGTAAGCTTTTCAAGCCATTCCAGAGGACTAGCGTGAAGTCGACAGCTGGAGAAGAGAGCACTGGTCTTGGCCTCGCTATCGTTCGCAAAATCGTGACTGGACACAAAGGAAGAGTGTGGGTTGAGAGTGAGGTCAGCAAAGGGTCAACATTTTTTGTTGCGCTTCCGCAATCAAGCGATTAGCTGAGACAAATTTAATGTTTTCCGCCAAGGTCTATGCTTTGTCAAAAATCATTGCAAGGCGCCATATTGGAGCAAATTCAAATTCTCCTGCAATCATGAAAGGTTTGTTTACATGTCCGACAGCGATGTACCCAAGATACTAATCGTTGATGACCAACCCTTTTCCCTTAAAGGCGCATCCCGGATTATGGCGGGAGCTGGATATCAAACGCTGGAAGCTGATAACGGGACAGATTGCCTGAAACTGGCGGCTGAACACAAACCGGATATGATCCTGCTGGACGTGGTGATGCCTGATATAGATGGTCGAGAAGTATGTCGACGCATCAAATCAAACCCCCAAACAAGGGACATCTATGTCATTCTTCTGTCATCCACAGAGATTGCGTCCGATGATCAGGCTAATGCGCTCGAACATTACGCCGATGGATATATTGCACGGCCTGTTCGTAATCGTGAACTCGTAGCCAGGGTGAAATCTCTGATGAGATTGAAGGAAACTGAAAAGCGGTTGGCAGAGGCTCTGGAATTCAACAAAAAAATCCTTGCCACCTCGTCCGTGGGAATTGCCACGTATGCTTCTGATGGTCATACTACCTTTGCCAATGAAGCTCTGGCGTCTATTTTTGGAGGATCCGTATCCGAGGTAACAAAAGAAAATTTTCGTGAACTTGAATCATGGCGTATTTCAGGACTGCTCGAAGACGCCCAAGAAACTTTGTCATCAGCCGCAGAAAAAATACGCCAGGTTCATGTTGTGACCAAGTATGGAAAAGAGGTCTGGCTTGACTGTCATCTGCATCGTTTTACCTCTGGCGCCGAGTATAATTTGCTGCTTACGGTTAATGATATCACGTCTATAAAAACGGCCGAAGAGGAGAACAGGAAACTTATCGAAGAACTTCAGAAAGCCCTGGCAGAAGTGAAAACACTCAGTGGCTTCCTTCCCATTTGCTCATCATGTAAGAAAATCCGTAATGATAAAGGGTATTGGGAGCAGATTGAATCTTACATCCGAGACCATTCTGAGGCCCAGTTTACGCATGGCATATGCCCTGAATGCGCTCGAAAACTTTATCCTGAGTTTTTTAAAGACAAATAGCTTTTGCTGACCGGTAAATTTGTAACTTGCCACACCTGACGCTCAAAAAAATTCGATTAACATACCTATGGTCCATAGGCGTCGGATTACTGGCTTACTGCGTTATCCTTACAATTAAATCTGGGAACTTTGGTTTTGATGGGGATGACTGGTGGGTTCTCGGCTGGGCCTACTGGCATGATTTCCCAATGTCGATAATCGGTTATGCCAGAGAATTCCTGCGCCCGATGGAAGGTATCTACTACGTTAGTATGTTTGAACTTTTCGGGTTCAACCAGATCGTCTTTCATTTTTTTTCATTACTACTTTTAGCTTCCTCATGCCTACTGATGGGCAAATGTCTATCCAAATCGTTTCCCCACAACAAAGGTTTTGTCATCATTGCTACGGTTAACGCCTTCTTTCTACCTATGATTTCATGTCTTACGTACGTAGTTTTCACAGATAACTCCCGGATAAGTCTTCTGCTTTTTTGGGCTTCAGTTTTGTCGTTCCAGTTCTGGACTGAAAAACCAGCGTCGATTTCAAGATTAATTGCGCCCATCTTTCTTTATCTGATGTCTTTTATGACTTATGAATCTCCTAGCCTCCCGA
>JBMFSZ010000086.1:0-11203 GCA_049967315.1 Desulfomonilaceae bacterium | reverse complement strand
TAAGATCCATAAGAGGCTCTTTGTTCAAATGTCTCAACGCTACCTGATGACCCTGTTCCACACTACGATGAGAGGCGATCATATAATCTTTTGCGCTTGGACAAATTCCGCTAGCGATTAGCGCCCCTGCAGTGGAGATAAACCCATCAATCAAAACAGGCTTTCGCATTGAGGCAACACCCAGAATTAAACCCGCTATCCCGCCAATTTCAAAACCGCCGACTTTTGCCAAAATGTCGATAGCGTCACCTGCGTCAGGCCGATTTACCAAAAGAATTTTTTCTATAGCTTTCACTTTCTTTTCAAAACGGTCAGCGTCAATGCCTGTGCCACGCCCTGTGACTAAAGCTGGGTCTAAGCCGGTAATAGCGCTAACAATGGCGCTGCTTGGCGTAGTATTTCCTATACCCATATCACCGGTCGCAAACAGGTTGTAAGATGACCCAAGTTTAAGCGCCACTTCGATACCAGCTTCTACAGAACCAATAGCCTCCTGTTTATTCATGGCGGGACCCTTCAGGATATTGTCAGTCCCTTTCCTGATCTTCTTGGAAATGAAGCGGGATTTGTCAGCGACTCCCTCGATGTCTGAAGCGACACCCATATCAACCACTACCACATCCGATTTGCTGACTCTGGAAACAGCGTTTATTCCCGCGCCACCATTTAGAAAATTATGAACCATCTGGACAGTCACTTCCTGTGGATAGTTACTGACTCCCTCTGAAGCAACTCCGTGATCTCCGGCCATGACCACAACAACCCTTTTATCAACCTCCGGTTTTGTGGACCTTGTCATGCCGGCCAGGTCCAGGGCCAGATCCATTAAACGCCCTAGGGCCCAATGCGGCATGGTGAGTTGATCTAGTCTTTGTTTAGCTTTTTCACGTGTAACAGAATCAGCAGGCTGAATTTTGACTATCGTTTCATCGAGAAGCCCCATTGCAGGAATTCCTTTCCAAAATATTACGGTTTGTTGCGGCAAACCTCTAATGTTTTCGTGTTGGTCGGCTCAAATTTGATCCTGCTCAAACCAGCAGGTTGAATGCTAGAACTCGGCGGGTGAGTTACGGGACAAGAAGGGATGCGACCACAAAAAAATCCCCGGGAACCAAGTCCCCGGGGATGCCGTTTTTCATCCCAATTGCCAAGCTCTCGATCCGCGAAGAGCCGACATTTTCGAGTCATGGGCAGGTCTTCTGGCTTCCGGTTCTTTCTACTAGCCGTCCTTCCCATCCTTAACTGGACAGTGGTTATACGGCTTTCGTCCCCGGTCACAGCGGCGGGTCCGCAACGGATTCTCACCGTTTTCCCTAAAATCCCTATTGGGTTAATTCGTGACTCCACTTTTAAAATTAACAGACCGTGCCTTTGTTGTCAACGATAAATACCTTAAAAATCTTTACCGAATCAGTTGTATATTGTTTTTGTCGGATATAGTTATGCGTCATACGGCGCTTTAGTATCAGCGATAGGAATTTCCCCAAATATGTTATAAGTTGACATATCAACATATTATGATGAAATTCAGCTTGCCCCTTTTGATAAGAGCGAAGAGGGACTGTTTGATTGATAGGAGTTGAAACGATATGTCTGATCCTGCCCGTTTCACTGGGTTCCCGATTGAATGTGTCCAATTTTATGAAGATCTTCGAGCAAATAATAACAAAACCTGGTTTGACCAACATAGGACCCAATTTGAGAAATATGTAATGGAACCGGCAAGAGATTTTGTCAGAGAGATGGGACAGACCCTGATGGAGATTTCACCCGGAATAATCGCTGATACAAGGTACAACCAATCCATTTTTCGTCCTTTTAGGGATACCCGGTTCAGTAAGGACAAGACCCCCTACAAAACACATATGGGTATATTTTTCTGGGAAGGAAATTTGTCCAAAATGGATTGTCCCGGATTCTATCTTCACCTGGAACCGCCAAATTTAATGCTGGCCGCAGGTAATCACTGCTTTTCAAAACCGATTCTGAGTCTCTACAGGGAATCGGTAATTAACTCTAAACACGGGACAGCTCTCTCAAAAATTTTACAAGCAGTTCAGAAGAAGGGCGATTATCAGATAGGTGAGAAACAATATAAACAAGTTCCCCGTGGATACGACAAAAATGACAAGAATGCTGAGTTATTGCTCTTCGGCGGCTTGACGGCCTGGACCGAGAGATCCATACCGTCAGATTTTTATTCGCACAAGCTCATCGGTTATTGTTTCGACGTATTCAAGGATCTTTACCCAATACACAAGTGGCTCCTGGATATGATTGGTAGAACCAAATAATCTATAAGGAAATTTGGCCCTAAAACAGGAGAGAAAATGAGTTCCTCGGAAAAGCTTGGTCAATATAGTATAGACTGTCAGCATTGCCTCTTTTGGGATCAGGTATCAATAGGTCGTGGAGATGGGTATTGTCGTCGCTTTCCGCCAGCTAACGATACGCCGAGAGTTCCTGGGACGTGCTACTGCGGCGAAGGACTTTGGGTTATTCAGGGACAGGTAATGTCTATCGCAGAAGCAGTTACCGTTTCTTTAACGGAGGACAAACTTTGATGAATCAACCATCATATCAAATTGGTGATACAATTATGATCCCGCACCGTTCACAGGAAGCTGAAATTATCGATGTTTATGAGACTCCGGATCATGACTGGGAGTACACACTCATCTCAAGCGATGGAGCAAAGTTGACACTCTATGAATCGGAGTTGAGCTGTCAATTTTCTGGTCGAGAAAGCAAGGGAATAACCTCCTGAACCGGATAAAAATAGATGATCCTCCCACTAAAAAAGATATTCTCCCAAATTCCAAGATCCTCATGGTTATTAACCCGCTATACGACGTTCCCCTACGGTCCTTTTCTGATTCTATAAGCATTTAGACAAATTGGTTACATTTGCCGAAATCTTTGGATGGTTATTGGTGAATCTCCAAAATGACCAATGGCCAGATTTACTTTCAGATAAAAAATCGTTTATGTGACCTTTTGACGATGAATTTGTTAGAGTAACCTTTGCTTGGAATACCATTCATTCGGGGATTTTTGACATGGCCCATCATCTTGAAAAAATGCCCTATATTGGGCTTGCGGATAGACTAAATCGATTTCCTCAGGGAGCTCCACCTTCCGAACTGTTATATCGCATACTGGCGATGCTTTTCAGCGAAAGAGAGGCGGAACTGGTAGCCCAGTTGCCAATAAAGCCATTTGATGCTGAAAAGGCTTCCAAGATTTGGAAAATGAGTCTGGTGTCAGCGCGGAAGGTATTGGAGGAATTGGCTGATAGAGCGATTCTTTTGGACATTGAACAGAATGGTCAGATGCTTTATTGCCTACCTCCGCCAATGGCAGGTTTTTTTGAGTTCTCGATGATGAGATTACGTAACGATGTGAATCAGAAGGTACTTGGCGAGCTTTTCTATCAATACATTAATGTGGAAGAGGATTTCATTCGAGCCCTTATGGTCGATTATGAAACACAAGTCGGCAGGATTTTTGTACAGGAACCAGCTCTGGGAAATCATAACGCAATCCATGTTCTGGATTATGAACGCGCCAGTGAAGTTGTTCGCACAGCTAGCCATATTGGTGTCAGTATGTGTTATTGCCGACACAAAATGACCCATCTCGACCGGGCATGCGGAGCGCCTCTGGACATATGTATGACTTTTAATACAACTGCGGCATCCTTAATCCGGCACGGTTATGCGCGGAATGTAAGCTCATCAGAATGCCTCGAACTGCTGAATGAGGCCTATTCGAATAATCTTGTACAATTTGGCGAAAATGTGCGAGAGAAAGTAAACTTTATCTGTAATTGCTGTGGATGCTGTTGTGAGGCCCTCCTTGCGATTCAGAAGTTTGGACTGGTTCGTCCAATTCGATCCAATTTCATCGCCCGTATTACTGAGGATAAATGCGCTGCTTGTGGGAACTGTTCATCAGTTTGCCCAGTCCATGCCATATCGCTTTCCAATACCGACTTAATGGCTTCTGAGTCTAAAACTACAGCAAAAATAGACGAAAAAATGTGTCTGGGATGTGGGGTATGTGTGAACAATTGTCCGACTGGCGCAATAGCCCTTGAATCTCGCCCGGAACGTATCATCACACCAGTAGACAGCGTCCATCGCGCCGTAATGATGGCAATTGAGAGGGGGTCCCTTCAACACCTTATCTTTGATAACAAATCCTTATTCAGCCATAGGGCCATGGCTGCGATTTTCGGGGTCATCCTGAAATTGCCCCCGATTAAGAGAGCAATGGCCAGTCATCAGTTGAAGTCACGATACCTCGGGGCTCTTTTACAAAAACTCAAATATTAGGTCTAGAGTGTAATTTAAAGGATTTCGGCAAGTGATGACAGTTTTTTGTGACCGGACCCACATTATTAAAGCACAAAATAGCCTCATACCTCGGTGGGTTCCACGCGTTGCGCCTAGCGCAGTCAGGCTAGGCGCTCCATTTCATTTGTTTCAAGTCTCCGCCCTGTTGCGACTCTCCGGTTGGAGTTAGTTCCGGTGATCGCACGAACGTGCTAGAAAAGCTGTTCTCATGCCATTTTCACATTTCGGCCTACTTGGCCTCCTTTTCGATTCAGCCTATGAACTAATGATAATCGTGGGTTCCAAGTATTACGTTGATTCCTGTTTGATCTTCTATCATTTTCGCAAGTTCCTCGGGTTTAAAATATGGGCAGCCAGGCTTTGCCGATGCCATGCAAGAGCTAAAGTGAATGACATCCGGCTTGAGTTCTGAAAGTTTTGCCGCCATGCCTAACGATGGTATCACTGTCCTGCCGGGGCATTCGCAGCTGACGAACGAAACTACTGAAGCTGGTTCTTCGAAGCGCCCTTCTCCAAGCGCTGCAGCTTTGAGACATCTCCATTCACCAGGACAACCATATCCACTGTCCATGTAAGCCCCACAACCCACGATGGCCACTTTTTTCATATTATACCTCCAATGACAAATTTATTTTTCTATGGATGGCAGATCAAGCTGTCATCAGACCATACTACCGAAATCAACGCTTTTTGAAAGCTGACTCCGATGTGTTTATCTGTTAATGTAAAACTTCCAGGTTTTTTTGCAAATTTGAATCTCAAATCACTTGAATATTAATTCAACTAAATTTTGGTGGCAACATACAGGTCGGTGGGGTACAAATAGTATTATAGGGAGATTAAAATGTTCTCAAAATTCCCGTCATGCAAGAAATTCGACCAAAGTTAGATATTGAATGAATCACAAGGTCTTCAAGTTCCTTTTAAATGTCTATCCCCCGTATTGGGCAACCGGCATTTCAGTGCTAAAAGTTGCTCCAGATTTTCGGGAGGTAATAGTCCAAATGAAAATGAGATGTTACAACCGAAATTACGTGAATACCCACTTCGGCGGCTCGTTATATGCCATGACCGACCCATTTTATATGTTAATGCTGATGCAGATACTTGGAAATGGATATGTCGTATGGGACAAATCAGCCACAATCGATTTCCTGAAACCCGGGCGGGGTACTGTCACAGCCAGATTCCTGATAGATGAAGACAGATTGTTGAATGTTTTGAAAAATACGGATCAAGGTCAAAAATATACACCAATTTTTGACGTCGACATTGTAGACGAGCAGGGCAATACGGTGGCCCGCGTGTCTAAGACATTGTACATCAGAAAAAAATAATAAATTATTATAGAGGAATAACGATGTTGATCACACAAATGCTGGCTCGCAATGCCCGCATGTACGGGAACGAAATAGCGCTGGTAGAGCGTGAGCCGGCAAAAAGAAAACGAAGGGAAATTACCTGGAAGACATTCGATGATGCGGCTAACAGGGTTGCGAGCGCCTTAGTTAAAAAAGGCGTCCAAAAGGAAGACGCTGTAGTCCTTCTAATGAAGAACTGTCTGGAATGGCTTCCCATATACTTCGGGATTCTCCGTGCTGGAGCTAAGGCTGTTCCTTTAAATTTCAGGTTTGATCCTCTTTCCGTTAAACGCTGCGTCGAAATAGCCGAGGCCAAGGCCTTTATATTTGGTACCGAATTCATTGAACACGCCAAGGTGGTTAAAGATAATTTCAAAGGTATTGAAAGCTTTGTATTTGTAGGCACTGAAGACATGAGACCTGACTTTGGAAGCAGTTACGATGAGTTTCTTGCCTTAGGAGATCCAACCGATCCCCAAATCGATATCAACTTGTTTGATTCCGCAGGCCTCTACTTCACTTCTGGAACGACCGGTAATCCCAAGGCGGTTTTGTTGACTCACAGGAATCTTGAATTCGCCTGCTATGTTGAAAATAATCACCATCGTCAGGTCCATAGTGACAATTTTCTGTGTATTCCCCCTCTATATCATACCGGAGCAAAAATGCACTGGTTTGGGAATCTAGTGGTGGGAGCAAAGGCAGTAATATTGAAAGGAGTCGAACCTAAATGGATACTGGAAGCTGTGTCCGAAGAAAAAGTCACGATTGTATGGTTACTGGTTCCGTGGGCATTGGACATTTTGTTCGCAATAGAAAACGGGGATGTATGTTTGGAAGAATACGAATTGAGCTGTTGGAGACTGATGCATATAGGAGCTCAACCCGTTCCCCCAAGCCTGATTCAGGAATGGAAGAAAATTTTCCCCCGCCATCAGTATGACACCAACTATGGTTTGACCGAATGTACGGGACCAGGCTGTGTTCATCTGGGTCTGGAGAATAGCCATAAAGTGGGAGCCATAGGGCTGCCCGGGCTGGACTGGGAGATCAAGATCGTAGATTCAAATATTAAAGAAGTCACCCGCGGTGAAGTTGGTGAGTTAGCGTTAAATGGTCCCGGGGTAATGAAAGAGTATTTTAAAAACCCCCAGGCTACCAGGGAAGTTTTGAGGGATGGATGGCTCCTGACCGGAGATATGGCTCGTCAGGACGAGGATGGGTTCATCTGGCTGGTAGACCGGAAAAAGGACGTTATTATAACGGGCGGTGAAAACATATTCCCTGTTGAGATCGAAAGCTTCCTTCAGTTTCATCCTCAAGTTCAGGATGTGGCGGTCATCGGGCTTCCGAATGAACGTCTCGGGGAGATTCCTGCTGCCGTAATACAGGTTAAAGCTGGCCACGAACTCACCCAGGAATCCATCGAAGAATACTGTCGGGATTTACCTAGATACAAAAGACCACGGAGTATCATCTTCGGAGAGGTGCCACGCAACCCTACCGGGAAAATAGAAAAACCAAAGTTACGAAAATTGTATACCGAGAAAATCTTAAACGAGTGCAAATCACTGAAATGAGCCATGGTAAAATTGCAAAACCTTTTTTGATGGGGATCTAAAAACGGGAGATTTCTAATTTTCATCCCCACAAAAAAGTAGCCCGTTTATTCAAACGGGCCAAAGGAAGGATTAGGTTTGGTTTGTCGCTGGAGAGGAATCAATCATTTTATTGATATGTTGTCAAGTTTTTTTAAATTATTTATGAATAAAAATTATTAAATCATATGTGGTAATAAGCATAACTTATTAATTAAGAAGATGAAAACAATCATTTTGATACAGCGCCAAATTCTGTTCATGAACGTGTGTAGCGCGCATACATATACCGGAGTGGAAGGTTTCAAACCTCTACTCCGGTAATTAAAAGAGACAAAAGTCTTATTGTAGGGGAGTTATTTGGAAGCCGAGCGCTCGCAAGCAGACGCGCAAAAGGGCGCTTCTTCGGGGTCGGAGACATCGCATACAGGGCAAGAACAAACTTCGGGGCTGTCCTCAGGCTTTTTATGAGCTTTTCCTTTCTGCTTGGCCTGATAATCTTCAATGGCCCTATGTAACGCGTCTGCCCCCAAATTCGAGCAGTGATGTTTTTTCTTGGGCAATCCTTCAAGCGCGTCGATAACAGACGCGTTCGTTATTTTCATTGCCTCGTCCAGAGTCTTTCCCTTGGCTAGTTCGCTCACCATACTCGAAACAGCAATTGCCGCGCCACAACCGAAAGTCTTGAATTTCACATCTTCTAAAACATTGTCTTTAACCTTGATATAGAATTCCATGATGTCCCCGCAAGCAGGATTTCCCACACTGCCGACACCATCAGCGTTCGGAATTTCACCAACATTCCTGGGATTTGTGAAATGATCCATAACTATTTCGTTGTACATTTTTTACACTCCTAGGTTGCGCCACGAAGCTTTTTGTCAGCTTGCAGCCTTGATTCTTCCTGTTTTCTTATATAAGGGTGACATATCTCTGAGTCTTTGCACTATAGGTGGCAGAATCCTTAACACGTCGTCGACGTCTTCATTAGTATTGTCAATTCCTAATGTGAATAACAATGAACCCTGAGCAGTTCCAGCATCAATTCCCATGGCCAGCATAACATGAGAAACCTTCAGTGACCTAGAAATACAGGCTGACCCACTGGCAATTTTTACACCTTCCATGTCCAGAAACAGCAGCATCGATTCGCCTTCGACGTACCTGACGGTCAGGCTGGCGTTCCCAGGCAGCCTTATTGTAGGGTGTCCGACAAATCCAACTTCTTCTATCGTTGCAGGGATCTCTTTGATTAATCTATCGCGTAAGGGCATGACGTGGCTCATACGCCCTGGAATCTCGGTAACAGCTATCTCAGCGGCCTTACCCATTCCGATAATCCCGAGAACATTTTCAGTGCCGGCCCTGTATCCGCCTTCCTGTATACCTCCATCGAGTAGAGGCGAAATCTTGGTTCCTTTTCTTACATATAGCGCTCCGATACCATGGGGGCCGTAAAACGGATTTGCAGTTAAAGACAGCATGTCAACATTAAGGTCCTGAACATCTACTGGGATTATACCTACGGTCGCCACCGCATCGGTATGAAACGGAATGCCATGCTCTTTGGCTATCTTTCCGATTTCGGCTATTGGTTCTATTGTGCCAATTTCGTTATTAGCGTGCATGATTGATATTAGCGCAGTCGTTGGGGTTATAGCTTTCCGCACATCATCCGGGTCTACAAATCCATATTTGTCTACGGGCAATCTGGTTACTTCTATCCCCATTTTTTCCAACGCTTTTATAGCGTGCATTATGGAAAAATGCTCTATGGACGAAGTTATCAAATGATTCCCTTTGGCTCTGTTAGCGAATAAGCCTCCCTTTAGGGCCCAATTGTTCGATTCTGTTCCCCCTGATGTAAAATATATTTCAGACGCCTTCGCGTTAATCAATTTGGAAACCTTCTCACGGGCCTCATCTATAGCGTCGGTAACTTCCTCACCCATGCTATGCATGCTTGAGGGGTTACCGTATTTTTCTTTAAGAAATGGCAACATCTCATCGACAACTTCCGGTAGAATCGGCGAAGCTGCGACGTGATCCATATTTATAATCCTCATAGCAACCCCCTTGTTACTCATCCAAAATAGCTTATCAGCTGTTTAACTTATCCAAATTAGCCATGTTAAATGTACATGTCAACCATCATTCCTTTAATATTGGTCCTTTTCCAGAGCCCACTGTTTCGAGATCGTTCTTTAAAGATCTTTCACACCCGAATTTGTTCATACTAAATCTATAGATGCAAATTCGTGTCCATAGATGCCACTATCATCGAATAAAACTGGTAGAAAATTTTGAACCAGTAGGTATTCGATGACGAGGAACACCGAAATGCTGGTGTCAAAAGCTAACGAGGCCGATAACAGCAGTCAATCAAATATCAGAAGAGAACTGAATCACCATTAGTCAGAAACACGTGGTTCCCTTTGTTGGATGTCGAATACCGCCTATATGTGGTGTAAGTGTCTGTACCCTTAACTATGGGCAGGCCGGCGCTTGCGGCCTTTTCAGCCCATATCCAGCCAGTGCAATGGTTACAACCCATTTTGGTCATACCGAATGACTTTACTTCCTCAATCAAATCGTCAAATTTTGTTTCCCATTGCTCAAAAGCTGCAATATGGAGCCCTCCATAGCATCCATAGGTTATGTGTTCCTGGAAATTGTCTCTGGCATAGGACAAAATATTTAACACACCTGGATGCCCACAACCTGTAACGGTTACCAATCCCTTGTCCTTGACGTTGAAATACAGGACATTTTCACCCTGAACCCGAAGTATTATGGGAACGTCAAACATTTTCAAAACCACACCTGGCATCAATTTATAAATTCCTGTTCCAGCCTCACCCTCAGGTCTGCATAAGATCAACTCGCCAGCATGGGGGATGTCATTTTTGCAAAGAAGAACGTCGGAGCCAGACTTATCTTTGACAATAAACGATTTTTCCCCTTTAAGTAGGGAAAGATCCTCCGGGAAGCAGGTACAGGGAGCGTATATTGTAAGATCCGGCTTATGCTTCAACGTGGATTGAATTCCCCAGAAGTGATCCAGGTGCCAGTGCGAAAGCACCATGAAATCAATTTCATTGTTTTTTAATAAAGACGCTACTCGGCTCTTTTCCGTAAAAACATAGTCCATCCACTCATTACTCCAACCTGTGTCGAGTAGAATCCTCGTTTCTTTACCATCTATAGACACTACAGTGATCAACGCTGAGTATCCTCCAGCATTGTCCGGGGTCCAAGGAATTTCATACTGACATGTGCCCATGCCACCATAGTCGGCCATATTCTTTTTCATGACCTCATTGTCGAACCAGCCTGTTTCTGAAAGGACATCAACCCGCAAACTTTTCACGGTTCCAAATGCAGTTCTGCCCTTACCCATGGGATCATTCGACCCTGGTTGAGAAGTGTAAACATCGGGTGTTTGGAATGAATTACGACTGGTCATTTTTGGATCTCCCTTACGAATATTTAGCGTGGTTTTACTAAGTTACCCTAATTATAATCGTTGACAATAATTTCTAGGGATTAACGCTCCCAGTTTGAATGAATAATACTTATTGCGGAATTTTATTGTTTTTTAAATTCGTGTCGTAATCAGCAGTGTGCAAGCCGAGGGCCAGGTTCTGATATTCATCACTCAAATTCCTGGCCACCCGATAAAGTCGTTTCTTCTGAATTAAGTAAGTAACTAAATATGCCACGATGCCCAAAGAAATTGACAAAAATATCGCCGCAGTTAACCATCGCAGGAATATGGCTTCCCCTAATCTGAAAAATGTCATCAAAGATTGCCAAAAGTATTCACTTTCCATTACAGGGGTCATTATTTTCCGGAAATTTTCAAAACTCAGTGAAACTTTCTCAC
>JBMFSZ010000085.1:0-11229 GCA_049967315.1 Desulfomonilaceae bacterium | reverse complement strand
ATGGGTAGTCCGAGGATTTTGTTGGAAATACCAGCCAGGTAGGCTCCGACACCAAAAAACAGCGCCTGCCCCAGTGATACCATTCCGACACCAACGAGAAAATCCCAACTCATTGCAAGAAGCGCAAAGACACAAGTTGAAATAAGTACTTTTTGCCAATAGGCGGGCAACACTAAAGGCAAAACCATTAAAATAAGAACAGGCGCCAAGGGTGGAAGAGCTACGTAAAGCATTTCCCGATATGAGTTCAGAGAGAACACATCGTCGGACCTCGCTTTGATTCCTCGATCTATCCTTTCCTTTCGCCTCTGTTTCATATCGATGCCACACAAAAAATGGTTGAGGATTTAACCAGCATAAGGCCCGTCACATTCTTTCTTCAAGTTCCTTCTGTTTTCCAAGAAGCCCCGAAGGTTTGGCCATAAGAATCAAAAGGATCGCTATTAACGATATGATCATTTTCCAGTGAGGGCCAGAAAGTATTTCGGTCGCAATCTGGGCATATCCTATAAGAAATGAAGCCAGGACAACCCCAACAGAGCTACCCAGGCCACCAATTATACAAACGGCCATGGCGTTTATGAGCACATCATATCCATCATTTACCGATATAGTTCCGCGAGGCAAAATCAATATTGCAGCTACAGCTACAAGTCCCGACCCAAAAGCCACACTAAACCCAGCGACTCGATCAGAGTTTATCCCCAGGGAAAGAGCTGTATGCTCATCTTGAGCTATCCCTCTGAATGCAAGTCCGAGCTTGGTGTGGTGAGTAAAAACATACAGAGTTGCGGCTAAAATTATCCCTACCGCAACTATCCATAATCTTTGGTAATCTACGTAAGTATGGCCTATCAGCAGACTACCATCGCTGAAAACGGGAAGAGTATATTCGAACCCAGTAAATCCGAGGTACCTGAACAGTTCGAGGATTATGAGACCAACACCGAATGTAGCGATAACTTCCGAGATGACCAGACCTCGGACCCGTAGCAAGATGAAACGGTACATCGCAGCTCCTAAAAGGGCTGTCAACATGACAGCCACTACGGCTGCTACAAAAAATGGAAGCGAAAGTTTGTTCAGTAATAGCCAGGCGACGAACCCTGCGAATACGTACATGGCGCCATAGGCAAAATTGGATACTCCGCTAATGCCAAAGGTTAAACTAAATCCGAGAGCAGTCAGAGCTAATATCACACTGTTGATAAAGCCGTAAATTAAAGCGACTTCCCACATAAGGGTATTCCTGATTGGATACGGGATTTTTGGACAGAAGCCCAGCGATGTCAGCGCTGAGGCTTCTTCAGGTAGTTACCTTGAAAAGGTTCCGGATTTCGCCTTATTTCTTCACTGGAGTAATCCATTCTGGAAGAACTATTTTGCCTTCAGCTATCGATTTTGGAAATACTATGACCCTTCTGCCATCCTCGGTCCATTGATAGACACAACCTGCAGCACTTTCTTTAGGATCGCTACCGTATATTACCTGGTTTCCATCATTAAATTTGATTTTGCCGATCACACCGACCCTGTCAGTCTTTTTGATTTCGGCGGCCACTTTATCGGGGTCGAGAGATCCAGCCCGTTCAATCGCCTCAGCAAGGATATAGACAGAATCGTAAGAAGGAGCGGGGCCATGTCCAGCTTCCATTGGCACACCGAATCTGTGCTGATAGTTTTCGTAAAATTGTTTGGCTGGAGGATATTTTTCCACGGATATTGCGCTTCCAAGTTCAAAAATTGAGTTTAAAAGCCCGCCGATTTTGCCCTCAAAGATTTTCCATGCCCCTGGACCTGCCATAGGAGAAATAAATCCACATAAAAGAGATGGTATTCTTTGCGACTTCCACTGCTTTAGCAGGATTCCACTTTGAGGCATATCAAAGACTGGTAAGATGACTTGAGCGTTTTTCATCCTCGCTTTCATCAGACCAGCCGAAAAATCGGAAGCTCCTGTTGGATACGTTTCGGAACCAACCAACTCGTAGTGCATTTTGGTGGTAGCAACTTTAGCTGCTCCGTTTGCTGTTGCTTTCGCCCAGAGCACGTCCTGAGCCATAACATACATTTTGTTGAAGCCAAATTCTTCGTTCAGAAACCCTAGGCTCTGAGCCAGATAACCAACCAAAGACTGAGCGTTAAGGCATACCCGGAAACAATATTTATATTTTTGTGGATCTTCTTTTACCTTTTCCTCGAATTTCGGAGACATCGCTATCGTTTCAAGCAGAGGGACTTTATATTTGGCGATTATATCCATACCCGCCAGAAGTGATTCCGACCTGAATGGTCCAATCAAAATAGCGTTGACCTTCTTCTCCGTTATGATCTTTTCGAGTCCGAGCAAGGCCTCTGATACGGGCACGCCGGCGGATGAATCCCTTAGATCCGTTACTGAAATTTCCAGGAGCCGTTTTTCATTCCCTACTTTGACGCCCCCTTTGGCATTAATTTCATCAACGGCCATTTGAACTGCTTTAATGGATTCTCTACCTTCGAGGGAAGTCGCTGCGGTTGGTAAGCCAATTAAAATTGGGTCCGCAGCGCAACAAACACCCACCAAAATGATCGTCAACAGACCGATAATGAGGTTTGCCGCTACAAAGAGTTTCTTCATGCCAACATCTCCTTTTTTGGTTAACGTATCTAGATATATAATTGTTTAGGGAATATCGATTTCGAACAACTGGAATGTCTCGATGCAAAATATATCGACCAGTTTTATCCCGATTAAGTAACGCCCGGGACAACGATAGGTCCATCTCGAGCTTGTCAGGTCAATAGACCGTTTTCTGGGTGTCCTGAACGATTGCCAGGAACTGCAGAAAAGAGAAGAGTCATAGATGTTATTTGTATTTTGATCCGGTTGGAGATTATACGCGCCGTATTCGAAATCGACTGCCCACAAGTCAATCCAGTCAGCCCATGTCTGTGTGAGTAAACTCCGTTCCTCGATACCGGGTTTTCTTTTTACAACCTTGTAGAGTTGACCATTTTCTAATTCAACTCTTGAGGACTTGAGTCCTCTAACCGAATTAAAGTGCTTTTTCATCATGATACTAGAGGCAAAGCGGAAATCAGTCAATTTAATTCGAACATTAAATCCGCATTGCTCGATCTTTACTTTGAAGTTGGAAGCACGATCTTTGAAACAGGAAGGAGCGTTAAATACAGCATTTTCCAGATTAGCCTCTGGATCTCGTTCAAAAACAGGGATGTCAGATGCGCTTGCCTCAAGTATGTCAAAGCCAGTCAAAATCTTGCCAGCCTCTTTTTCTTCATTCAAGGTTTTGATCAGTCGTTTACGGCAAGTGTGAATCGCTACCCTGCTTACATCGCATCCAATCCATTTTCTGCCCAGCCTTTGAGCAGCTTCCAGGGTAGCGCCAGACCCACAGAAAGGATCAGCCACAAGATCCCCCTCATTCGTTGCCGTAAGTATTATCCGTTTCAAAAGGGCAACAGGTTTTTGGGTAGGGTATCCCCACATTTCAGGGTGAGAATGTAGTAAAGGGAACTTCCAGACATTATCCGCAGTGCGTTCATAACGGGTATCGTAGATACATTTTCCGTCTGGACCCTTGGGGTAAACCTTTTTCCCTCGCACTTTTTGCATGCGTGAAACCTTAATTGGTTTTTCCCGTTTCTCGAACTGCCAATTGAAAATGCTTTTGGCCGATTTGCAGTAATAGAGAATAGTATCTGTCGAATTAGTGTATTGACGTTTTCTGGTATCAGGGATTTTGTTGGTATAATACCAAATGATTTCATTCCGGAAACTGTCGGGGCCAAAGATTTCATTTAGAATCGCTCGCAACATGAAATTGGCTTTCCAGTCGCAATGAACCCAAATGCTCCCGTCATCGGACAGAAGTTTCTTTATCAGCCATAGGCGCTCATACATCACATTCAGGTATTCGCCGGGGCCGGATTTCCACGAATCCTTGTAAGCAAGTTCCTGGATAATTTTAACTTGATCAGTTTTCCCATCACCGATAGGGATGCTGATGTTGTGATCGACACCCCCCAGAAAAGGCGGATCTATGTAAACGAGCTTTATTCCTCCCACACTCTCGATTTCCGCACGCATCTCACCGGCAAGAAGAGAACTCATTACGGTTTTGTTATCACCATGAACAAGTTTGTTATGCCATGCCTTGTGGTGAATTGAGGGGCAGCACGACTGTGTTTCCAAGCTTGAATCGCAGGGAACTTTAAAACGCTCTACAAAATGAAAATTGACAATCTGCCTATTTTCTTGAAAAGCTTTTCCACGCCACACGAGCTCGACGTCGGGCTTAGCCTGGACATGCGGATCGATATCTCTATTCAAGAACTAAACACCAGGATTGAAACACCGTGGCCAAATTGATTTTCCTCTCTAGAAATCATTTCAGCCTCAGGATGTAGACTTTTCTCGAAATACCAGTATGGGCCGAGTGGTGAGTCTAGCAAGATTAAGGGCTTCGTCGCTGAGCAACTTGAGGTACTTTGGCCGCTTGTGGCCATATGCGCCGAGCACAACCAGATCATACCTATGAACAGCTACATCCCTAAGAATCTGTTCGACGAAATCACCCTTGGCAATCTTGGTGATCGGTTCAAAATCGAACTTCCTCAATATCTGAGCCCCCTCTTGGAGAGACTGGCTTGCAAACTCCTCACTTTCGTGCTGTCCTGTTTCCTGAACATGCAAGAGCGTTATCTCGGCGCTTTTTCCAACCAGCAAGGGAGCGATGAATTCGAGGGCAGCCTTGTCGGTCTCAGAACCTCTGTAAACTGTAAGTACCCTTTGAATTTCGCGAAATTGTCTGACAATCAGTACAGGTTGCTCAGCGTTATGCAGGATCTTGGCATGCACTGCCCCCAGTAGAAAACCCCGCAAATAAGATTCCTCATGAGATCCCAGGACAATCATGTCATATCGTTCCGCTTCAGCCGTGCTAAGAATTTCTTCAGCAGGGTCACCCTCTTCAATCAGAAGCTTGCAGGGAATCCGGGCTGAAAGACATGATCGGCAAGCATCTTCGAATTGTCTTTTGACATCTTTGAGCTCGCCTTCAATTTCTCCTTCAAGACCACCTTTCGAGAGAAACGGAGCGTAACCGGCTGCTACTATATCAGCCAGTTCAGGTTTTACATGTATAGCGTCAACGACAGCATTCTGGTTTTCAAGTAAATGGCAAGTGAATTCCAGGCCTGTAAATGTTTCAGGATTCTTGTCTACCGCCACCAGGACTTTCATCCGTTAATCCTCCATTGGTAAACCCGCTTGGTTACCAGGCTAGTCATTTCGTCAAAGGACCTCGATTTAGTTAATTCAATTATCTCATCACCAACACAGTCGTAGGACATTTACTCACAAATCGACCCACCCAACCACGGGAATAAAAACGACCAAGAAGTGACTTCTTTCCAAGCCACAAAGCTAGAAGGTCCTGCCTGATTTCTTTACCTATGATTTGTTCAAAGTCCGATACGTCCATCAAACGAGTATTGATCTCTACTTGTCTATCACTGTAGTAATCACCAATTTCGATCAGTCGGGTGTATACAGACTTTTCCATGTCACCATTTTGGCTCAAACCGATCAGTTCCAGAGACGCATTATGAATCGTGATCATCTGGTTAATCATCTCAAGAGATTCCTGACTTATGTAGCCTTGATCGAGGCAAGCTACAATTCTGGATATCGGTTGTTGCTCCTTTACGAGGAGGACGGAACAATCAGCATCGTCAACGACCTGTTGTGGCGCCTGCACAGCGTTAGCCCATTCACATTTTTCACCCTTTGGACAGCCTAGAACTATGAGATCACTTCCATCATCCTGGGCTTCCGCTAGTATCTCACGAGAGGGCGTTCCCGTTCTCAATCTAACCTTGAAGTCCTTTTTTCGCCCTGTTAGGACCTTCATTTCTTCCAAAACGCCTTCTTTAACCGAAACCCATTCGTATTTGCCTTCTCCGAGCACATATGGAGAATCTTCCCGACTCCAACTGTTGAGAAATGTTTCCCGATAACAACGCAGTGCCTTACCTGCAGGAGTATCGGCTACTCCCGGGGTCGATGACTGCACGACCCCCAACAGGGTAACATCGGCCCATGTATTCGTGGCTAACTTGATTGTCTCTTTTAGGGCATACTCACTATACGGGTTTTCGTCTCCTGCAAACAGGATTCTCATGGCGATTTTCTCTCCCTAAGCTACTGCTAATAAAAGGATATCAGAGAGGCCGTATTGACCAAACTGAGCCAGGTTAACTCTACGCTGTCTCTATGGACCGCTCTATCCAAACTTACCGCTACTAAACCATAGGTTTCAAGTTTCGCTTCTGTAGGGTTCGCGAAAACTTTGGGTTCAAGCTGGATTGATTCTGTTTTACAGTCGGCCTGTTCCAAGGTGTTTGCCGCATTGAGGATCATATTTTTCAGATCAATTGCACCTGCGGTGGTTTCCTGCCTTTCAGGGTATACCAAAACCAGGGGGATAGATGATCCCTGCCAAATCTTTGCAAAGGTCCTCGTTAAAATCTCGATACTATCCTTGTTAGAGCATAACAACAGAATTTTCTTTATCTTTCTTAAAGATTGTACAAAAATTACAGGGCACTGTAAATGTTGATAAAACTTGTTATGAGCCATTTTGTAGAGTTCAGAGTGGTTCCACGGGAAATCTGTCCCTTTTACATAAAGGTCAAATTTACCTTCCTGCAGGACTTTACTGACCTCAGATTGTCGGTCTCCATATATTACAATAGGATCGTAAAGTTTGGGGCAAAAATCCGCTTCAGCGGCAACCATTTTCGAAATCTCTTCTTTTCCATGCTCAATTATCTCCTTTTCCCATGTGCGGCTAGCCCATCCAGCCTCCAAAGAATAATCGGGTGATACAATTTCCTTTACGTAAATCGGATGGATTTCCATATTGATGTAAGCGCCTATTTGACAAACGAAACGGATGGCAAGACTCGAAGCCAGATCCACATCAATTGACACCAAAGTCTTTATCATTTTGAAATCCTCCCCTATTGGGATAAATGGCTATTTTACCATTATGTGGCTGTCGAACTGTAAACCCGGCTATTGGCCTTTAATTTTGGCTTCGGCTCGACTAACGACTTCTTGAATCTCACTTAGTTTGAAGGGCTTAGCAATGAAATCAAATACGCCTTTATGGAACGATTCTTTCGCCGTTTCCATGGTAGCAAAACCGGTAATAACTATGACCTCAGTCTTGGGGGAACGTTGCTTGGCTTCGGTAAGAAGCTGCATACCATCCACACCTTTCATTTTGAGATCAGTTATAATGATATCATAATTGACCTTCTTGATTTGTTCCATCGCCTCCGAGCTTTGGGTAAAGGAATCAACTTCATAACCCTGTTTCTCAAGCGCCGGCTTCAATCGCTTGCAAACTATTGGCTCGTCATCCAAGACCATGATTTTCAATTTGCTCATTTTCTCCTCCTGCAGGCAGGGATTTTCCGAGATTCGCATACCTGTTAAAAAACTGTTCAACAAACTGATCTACGTCTTTATCGTTTCTCAGTTGAATGTCTAATTGCCTGGTAAAACCTATCAGCGCGCCTATGGCCACCAAACGACCGCGGATTTCCTGTTTGGGAATGTCCATGAGTCGCGCTATCACAAGGTCACCTTTAATCAAAACATTAAAATTATATTTCGATAATATTTGTGAAAGCACTTGAGCCCTACGCGACCTTCGCGTCAGGTCGGTGACTCCACCCACAAATCGAAAATAAATGTGGTTACGTTGCGCCTGCTCATACATCGTTGCGTCGATCAGATTAAAATGGTAACCAAGCCTCAGATGAAGATTCATGTATAGGTCACTGACAACGGCCAGGTTAAAACCTGCGCTCATCGCTCCACCACCGGCTGCGTCCCAATTTCTTGTAAGGCTTGACATTAAGCCTTTAAAATCTATATCAACAGGGCGCGTGCTCCACGAATCCGGATAAGACATCCCTTCCCAAAGAGCCTTCAGGGGCAAAGATCGAACTTGTTCAATTGTCACTTTGTCCCCCGACATCTCGGGCTCAATCCCTGCTCCCAAATCCAGGATCCTCAAATCCAGTGGAACTGAACTTTCCAATTTCCAGACTTTAACTCCCCTTACCCTCGAAAGGGACGCTGGGATCTCCATTAGTTCCAAGACAGATTTTTCATGAATGAAACGGATCATGTCATGAACGGAGACGCAATTGTCAGCGGTAAAATTTGAAGCGTAGGGGTCGATCAAATGAAGCGATGCGATTCTTTTGAGAATTCTCCTTAGCAGGCGAAACTCCCGAGATTCTTCAAAAACCATCGACTGGACCCGTTCATAATTTATGAGTTCAGCGACTTTACCAGCGTAAACAGTTCGATGATATGTATCTAAAGTAATCTCCTCATTATCCTTTAATATCTCTGTGACGTTGTCTATTCCAAGAAGGGCTGGAACCCGAAATTCCCTGGCAATAGTAGCCAGATGCCCTGCGACTGATCCTTTTTCTGCAATGATCGCACCTGCTTTTGGGACTAGCTGAGCCAACCACGGAGCCGTATATTTCGTAACCAGAGCCGCTCCTTCGGGAAACGCTACCATGTCATCCTGTGAATTGACTATAAATACAGGGCCCCAACCGACTCCAGTATGCGCCACTACTCCCTGATTTTCTATCAGAATCGGATATGATGAGAACCGCTCCCCCCTTTTAGTAGCCGTTTCAGCATCTTCCAGACTTATTGCCAATCGTCTTGACTGCAGGATCCAAACCTGATTCTCGTCGTCTAAAGCCCATTCTATTTCCTGAGGACGCTTGAAATACCTTTCAAGAGCCATGGCCCATTTAGCCAGAGCATTCACTGTGTCATCTGAAATTGAAGGTTTATCCTGTTGGTCTTCCGGCAAAACAACTTCTTCTTCTCCACCCCGAGATGCCGCTCTGACAAGAGATACTTTTTTCGCGATCTGTTTCAAGACTAGTTTGTGGGGATGAGTCCTTTCCACAACGTAACGATCAGAATAGTCCCTCCCCTCAACGACCGTGCGACCCAAACCAAAAGCTGCATAGATAGCTAGACAGTTAGGCAGAGGAGATTCCAGAGAAAGAGTTTGTATCACCCCGCTTGCCCGACTATTTACCATCTCCTGACATAGTACGGCCATTGCCGCTTCTTCGCTGAGCATACCCATCTGTCGTCGATAGGTGAGGGCCTCAGGAGAATAAAGGCTTGCCAGAACCTGTTTATAAGCGTCTGGAATCTGTGATGCGGAAGTGTTAAGAATACTTTCGTGTAAACCAGCAAACGACAAGTCTCCATCTTCCCCGTAGGCGCTACTGCGAACAGCCCAGAAAACATCTTCCCCTTTAGTGTTGTCCCTAATCTGCCTGGTAATGTCCTGGGGGACTATGCCCGCCAAAATGCTATACCTGATTTGGCCTGAAGCTTTCTCTAGCGTGGCCTTTCCATTAACCCAGAGCTCGAGCCACGAATGAATTCTTTCTTCAAGCTCGTTATACTCAATGAAACGGGAATAAGCCCGATTGGTGATCACAAACCCCGAAGGGGCGGGAATTCCAAGTTTGTGGATGATTTCGCCCAGAGCATTTGCTTTGCCACCGGTTAGTTCAGGGGTATCCAGGGGCATCTCGGTAATGGAGACTACATAGGGAGCGTTTGCCAGAGCCAGTCGCCCCCTGAGTTCCATCTCAATTGGAAAGAAGATTCGATCGAGGGTTGAATAGAGATTGTAATAGCGATCTGAAGAAATCAGGTTGAGACCTTTGACCATTCTGAGTAGAAGGTCCTGCAATTTAGTAGTTGAATCAACCAAATACTTTTTATCAAAGATATAATCACCACCTGATTTCTCACCGAGATCAGCTATTACTTCCATTGCATCCTGGTGATGTTCGAGCAAGAGTTGAAACTGTTCGAAAATCTGCTGAAAAGATATCTTTTCATATTTCCTTGCAAACAGTTTCCTAATTGATTTCTTGACCCTAGACCACACCTGAGCATCTCCCTCGCGCTGCTGGCGATTCAGTTCAAATAGCCGGGATCACAGTACCTTTAATGTGCGCCTTTACCTCCAAAAAGGAATCCCATGAGGAATCCACTAATGATTGCGATTACAACCGCCACACATCCGTGGAGTAATGCGTGTTCAAATGCCAGGGAATATATTAATTTCGGCAATCCTACCATTTTCACATTAAAACTGGTGGTTTCCTGTTGGACCAGTTTTCCGTCCTTGATTGCTGAGACAACTACCCGATAGGTTGCAGGCGCTATATTAGCAGGAAGCCTGACTTCTCCCTTGATTTTAGCCTTATCATTTACCGCCTCTGTAACTTTTATAGTACTGGGGAAAATTCCGTAAATCCCTTCACTCTCTTTAAGTTTGATGAACTGGTCGAAAAGCGCTCCTGGGCCTGATTTAGGAAATTTACCGGAAAATCGAATGGTTTTTTTCAACGCGGGGTATCCAAACTGTTCCCCGAAGATCTTTGATAATTCAGGCCTTGAACCGCTAGTCAAAACGAGGTAAAGGGAAGGAGCCGCCTCAACTTTAATTTCGCCAACGTTCATCCACAAACCACCTTTACGTCCTTTTCTAAGGAGCTTTTGGGTATGTGATTCACCTTTGATTTCTATGATAGGCACGCTCTTGGATGGTACTTCAGCAGTGACGGAGATTGAAGCGCCCTGGAAGAATTCCCCAATATGAATTTCAGATGGTTCCAGTTTAAGATTCATTGAATCGGCTGAGACTCGAGCGCAGGAAACGCACAGTATCAACACGCAGAAAAATATATTGACCATGGCTCGGACACAAGTTCTCGTTTCCATTTAGTGTCCTCCCTTGTAAGATAGCATTATGGATGGGGAAACAATCAGGCCAAAGAGCATCTGCACCATTACGAGAAGCACGACGGAAGCAAGAATTATCTTGAGTTGATCACCTTTTAGCCGTCTACTCAAACGAGCTCCAAACTGGGCGCCCACAGTGGAACCCAGAAGTAACAGTACGGCCAGGATCATATCAACGGTATGGTTTTCTACTGATTGCAAGATGGTAACATTGACACACGTGAAAAGAATCTGAAACAAACTCGTGCCTACTACGACGTGCATAGGCATGCGTAGCAGATAAACCATTACTGGCACCATGATGAAACCACCACCAACTCCCATGATAGCAGCTAGAACCC
>JBMFSZ010000084.1:0-11254 GCA_049967315.1 Desulfomonilaceae bacterium | reverse complement strand
GAGCCAGGATCAAACTCTCCAGTTTGATTTTCTAACTACTGTATAAATCGTTATCGAACTCGTCACTATTCAGTTTTCAAAGATCTACGGTGTTTGGCGTTTTAGCCGCCACTCTCCTTGAGGCTATTATAAGATTTTGTTGTTCTTCTTGTCAAGTAAAATCTTTTTTGGCCTCATGTCGTTCCCACTCAACGGGAAGCACAATCAATACTATAGGAATGACAATGTGTCAACAAAAAAAGTTCCTCATCCCTTTGAAAACCCTCAGAACCCTCTATTGATCGGCCTAGAAAAATTGCGACGGGTCTTGCATCGCCATTAGCCAAACCATTTTTTAACGTTAACTGAATCATTTACTTATCCCAAGGCCGTTTACGCGTCCCGCTTTTGCTAGTATCGGAGACTCCTGCCCTTTGTCCGCCCAGGTTCGCCTTCCAGCCTTCCAGTCAGTGGCGCGCTTGCCCCTGATTTCTCAATCTTGTGGGTGTTATATGTGTGATTTAAAACGCGCCCTCCGGGATTCTCCTGAAAAGGCGCGTTGCACGATAGGCTTTTTTGAAGGACTCAGGCTGATTTCCTTAATTCCTCTGGCCAGAAAAGCTGTACCGCATGAACAGGGCACGCTTGTTCACATAGACCGCACCCCACACAGGATTTTGGATCATAAAGGCCCGCTATGGATTCCCCGTCTAACTCTCCCATTCCGAGAGCCTGGAACGGACACACAGCCACACAGACTTCGCAGCCCACGCAGTCCTCTTTGAAGAAATAGGGTTTGGGCCAGTCAGATCTCTTTACGCGTTCAGGTTTGTTCCCCTTCGCGTCACGTATAGCGCCGTAAGGACAGGCCCTTCCGCAGACTCCGCATTCAATGCACCTGGTAACATCGATATTATGCGGCTGCTTCTTTTCACCACTTGATGCCCTTTGAGGGCAAACGCGCGCGCAGGTCCCGCAGCCTTTGCATTCTTCTTGAACTATTCTGTATGGCATGTGTTAGATCCTCCACCATGTTTTTAATAAATTCTCTTACGAGCTGGTTAGTTGACTGATTCCACACTCTTTACAGCCGGGACTCTTTCCTTGAGAACCTTCTCGATGCCCATCTTAAGAGTCATCTGACTCATCGGACAGCCACCACAGGCTCCCCGGAGTTTTAGTTTTACAACACCTTCATCAGTTATTTCCACAATTTCAGCATCTCCACCGTCGGCTTGAAGCTGTGGCCTGATCAGGTCAAGAGCGGCCTGAACTTCTTCTCTCATTGTGATCGGCTCCTTTCGAAAAATAGCGGCAAGTGTAAAAGTTTAACATACCATATAGAATTGTCTCATACAGCTAGAAAACTCATTCAATATGGGCCTGCCCCCCGAAATTGAGATGTTTATCGTTTTCTCCAGCCATAATCTTTCACGCGCTCCGCATTAATTTCCATTGGTCAATAGCGCTGAGCGCGTCGTGCTCAGTTAATTCGAGAAAATCCGCTTCATAGTTATGCTCCTCAAGACAACGTTTCGCCGCGTCCAAAATAATGGTCCTGCAGATTTCCTCTATGTCACCGCAGGAGAAACCTTGAGACGCGTTGGCCAATACCGAGAATTCATCGGTGTATCTCGTCCTTTCTCTAGCCAGATAGTGGCGAAACACCAAGCATCTGTCCATTTCATCAGGAAGATGTAATTTTAACTCCTGTCCAAATCTGCCCGTGGCGCGTAGCGCAGGCGGAACATCGTCAGAGCGAACGGCGGTGGCCACTACCAGAATAGGCTTTTCAGACTTTATGGCGTTCATTTCCAGAACAAGCTGATTAACGATCCTATCGATGACTTTTGAATCTGACCACCCAGATGTAGCAAAGGAATCTATACTGTCCATGATTAAAACGGTGGGAGCAAGTTCTCGAGTCTGCCGGAATAGTTCCCTGATGTTACGCTCGCTTTCCCCCATATACTTCGACAGAAGTTCGGGTCCGCGTATCTCGATAACGTTGAACCCACTTTCTTTGGCTATTGATCGCGCCATGAGGGTTTTCCCAACCCCCGATGGTCCCGTGATCAGCAAACCGGCAGGTTTGTTCACACCTAGTTTGTCCAAAAGCCCTACATTTCTCAGTGGCCACAAGACAGTTTCTTTCAAGTAATCAACTTCCCTGGCGAACCCAGCGACGTTGGCCCACCCTGCTCCACCAAGATTTATTTCAAATCTTCTACCCGCAGACGGTCTCATATTCCGAAGCGCATTTTCAAAATCACACGAATCGACTGTGAGCGCTTCGAGGAAGTCTTCCGATAGTGTCTGTTCGGTGTCTTCCAGGCCAGGCAGTGATCTTCGCAACGCTTCATATGCCGCTTCCTGGCATAATGACTTGATGTCTGCGCCTACAAACCCGTGAGTCCTTTCGGCAAGTTCATCAAGTTGAACTGAACCCAGTGGCATTTTGCGAGTGTGAATTTCAAGTATTTCCTTACGCCCCGGGATATCCGGCACTCCGATCACTATTTCTCTGTCGAATCTACCTGGTCGCCTTAGAGCGGGATCGAGATTATTAGGCAGATTTGTTGCAGCTAGCACCATCACCGCGCCCCGATCTTCAAGACCATCCATAAGAGCCAACAACTGAGCTGTGACCCTACGTTCAACTTCGCCTTCCGATGTGTCGCGTCGAGGGGCCAGGGCATCAATCTCATCAATAAAAATTATCGCAGGCGCATGATTGTACGCGTCCTCAAAAGCAGCGCGTAACTTTGCCTCACTTTCTCCGTAATGCTTCTCCATGATTTCAGAACCGACCACACTTTTGAACCAGCACCCAGTTTCTGAAGCCACAGCTCTAGCAATCAGTGTCTTACCGGTACCCGAAGGTCCATGAAGTAGGACTCCTCTGGGGGGATCAATGCCCAATCTGGAAAATATCTCCGGGTGTTTGAGTGGAAGTTGAACAACTTCTCTGACCTTGCGAATGGCCTCGTGTAGCCCTCCTACATCGTTAAACGAGGTATCTTTGGGAGATACGTATTCCTGTCCGTGCTCGTCTACCAGGGCTATCCTCGTTCCCAAGGACATTCTACAAATCTCGTCTGGCTCGATTGACACTATCCGGAATCTGATTGTCTCCCCTCGATTGGTCTCCAGGTTGATAAAATCACTGCCTGCTAGCACCATCCCGTCAGTCTTGTCGAGCATCAAACGAATCTGCTGTTTACTTAAATTTATCCCCTCCGGGGCTTCTAATGTCACGCTCTCCGCGCCCACACAAACTGCTTTTCTGAGTTTAACCTGGCTGAACATCTGAAAACCGGCCTTGTCCATCGTATCCCTGTCAAACGACACCATTCTGGTATCTATCCAGGAATTTGGATGACTTTTGGCCTGAACCACGCAGCCACTAGGACCCACCACTTCTACAGCATCCCCGTCCTGAACACCGAGGTTCTCCATAAACGCTTTGGAAATGAAAACAGTTCCGGTCCCTGGGATGTCATCTATTACTTTCGTAACCACGAAAGAAAACGTTGGGTATTCATTCTTATGGCAATCACAATCTTCATGGGAATGCCAATCTCCTGGAAGATGGTCTTTGCAATGACACTGCATGGAGATCTCCTTGCTTTGCCGTCAGCTCTAATTGGTTTGAATTAACTGCAATTCTATTGATTACAGTTATGGTCAGCAATGATCCCGTTCGCGACTGACTTTTCGTTTCGTGATTAAAGGCAATTGCACTTATAAACTCTAAGGCCTAGTTTGTCCGGGCGGCTTCATGTTTTAGCCAGCGTCTCAGGTCCTCGTTAATTCCGCACGCCCTGTTCCTGCAAGCAAAATGCTTTACAGAAGCGTCTATAAGATCTTGAGGCGCCTCAATTTCGGAAATTACTTCATAGCTGTTGTGGCTTTGTCGAACAAGCATTAGCCGCGCAGGAGATCCTACAGCGTCTATTTTGAAATATGCGCTTTCTTCATTACATGCTTTCGCGTGATTAAGACCTCTTGACCAGTTTGTTCCCCATTCAAGATATCTCGTAACAGCGTCAAACGGGTGAAGATCCCAATCTATAAGTCGCTCTATTTCCTTGTCTTTCAATATATCGCGTATATTTTTCACTTCCCAATTCCTCCGCTCTAGGTCCCTATACTATCCTCTTTAATTTTCGATGCTATCCATCAGGAAAAGTTTCTCGCTCTTAAGCCAGCGCAGAAAATTGTTCGCCCGGATAACAAATAAAAACGGCTCGTCCATTTGTGAAGATGAGCCGTCGCAATTAAATGATAATCAGATTAGTTCAAGGCACTCAGATTCAGCGCCCTATCCCTCACTTGATGGGGGGAATATAAGGAATCCATTGGGAAAACAACCAACACAGAAAGAAGATCAAAGGCGTGTGAACGATTAACTGGAGTACAGAGTAACCAACCAGGTCTCGAGCCTTAACACCCAGCAACCCCAGCAACGGTAACATCCAGAAAGGATTCAGCAGGTTGGGCAAGGCTTCCGCCGCGTTATAAATCTGGACAACCCATCCCAGGTGAACCTTTAATTCATTCGCGGCCTGCAAAACGTAAGGGGCCTCAATTACCCATTTCCCACCACCTGATGGTATAAACAAACCGAGAACAGCAGAATAAAAAGCTACCAGCAAAGCATACGTGGAATGAGTGGTTATCTTCACGAACACGTTGGCCAACGCATGCGATATGCCTGTGCCTGTTATGATTCCAAAAATAACCGCGTAAAAAGGAAACTGAATAAGAACACCGCCTGTCGCGGGAACAGACTGCCCGACTGCGCGCAGGAAACGTTTCGGTCGCCAATGCAGTAGCATACCGACTGAAATAAAGATTAGGTTGTATGTGTTCAAATCCAGCGCAGCGAGTGGTCCTTGCGGAGAGGTCCTGAACACATGGACCAGGTAAGCGAATAGGATCAGACATACCAAAATCGTGAGCAGAGGGCTATATTCAAGCCATTCACCAGGTTTTTTTCTGGGCTCAAGATCCAGGTTTATCGGATCAAATTTCACCCCATAATAATCCGCTGTTCTTGCGTTTTCCGGGGATGGAGCTGACAAATATGCGATCAGAACCGAGACCACCAGCAGCACTAAGGCTGTTATCAGGCTTTCTTTCAAAAATATGGTTTGAGTAAGTGGGATTATGCCACTTATGTTGAAAAGAGCCGGAGGAATAGCCCCTTTTGTAGCCATTAACAGGGCAGCCGAGGATGACAGTCCCATGGCCCAAATGCTCCCCAACCCGAGATAAGCGGCCGCTCCAATTGCGCGATAATCTATTCCATCTAAACGTCTAACCAGTTCTCGCACCAGTAATCCACTAAAGATAAGACTAAAGCCCCAGGAAATCATCGACGTCAACATAGAGAATAGGGCCACAAACGCTACAGCGCCTCTAGGGGTGGATGGAATCGACGCCAACCGTTGTATGATCCGGTAAACAGCGGGAGCTGAAGCTACCACATACCCACCAATGATTATCATGGCCATTTGCATTGTGAATGGTATCAAGGACCAGAATCCTTTTCCTCCCTTGATTGCCATATCGTACGGATTTTCCCCTAACAAAAGACCAATGACAAATACAACAACAATGCCCAGTAGAGCGAAAACAAGCGCATCCGGAAACCACTTTTCACTCCAGTCGGCAAGAGTCAGACCAAATCTGGCCAGCCCGGTTTCCCGCTTGGTGCCCCCATTACCTCTTTTTGACATTTAGAACCTCCTGTCATACTCGCTTGAAGCGATTCTTAGGCTCCCCCTTTGCAATTTGAATATTACTCTTATCAAGAAAATCTTAAACATAATTTTGCAGCCACAGCAAAATAAGCCATATTAACAAAAAAGCCCGCCCTGTAATTTACAGGTCGGGCTGGTAATTTCTTGTGGCTCCCCGAGTAGGACTCGAACCTACAACCTAATGGTTAACAGCCATCCGCTCTGCCGATTGAGCTATCGGGGATTATTTTGCACGTCGCAACGAACAGTAAGCTCGTTACAATCACTATATTTTCAAAGAAGAAGATTATTTTGTCAATGTGAAAATTTTAATAGTATGAAAAGTATGGGTTCTACAGTTTCTTCGGCCCTATTAAACCTTTTTAATTTTAATGCCTTACCCAAATCCTATTTTTTCATGACCCAGCAGTGTCATAGGACGCCCATTTTCGTATCTTCGATATTTCCCGGGTTTCCCAGTCATCTGCCAAACGGGTAGAAATAAAATACGCAAACAATGAGTCCACCAGTCCGACACCTTCTTCAATCAAGCTAATTTTTTCCAGGAAGGCAGCCTCCCCATCTTCATTCTCTCCTTCTTCCAGAGGCGCCGTCCTTGGAGTCCGCAAAGATCCAAAGGAAAGCCAAGTGCCCTTGAGCAGCATCGAATATTCATTTTCAGCCGTCTTTACAGTTATCCTGGCTTCTTCTATTTTTTTACCCTCTCGTATAGCCGCTAATCCTTCGCGAAGCCCGGAAAATTCGCCTTTAATGCTAACGGTCTGGGGGGTATCAACATCAGTAAGGTCCAGGGTCATCCGATCATTGAAAATCACTTCAATAATTTTTCCATCAGGAAGTTCTATAGCTCCGCCCGTGAGTTCGGCCTTGAACCACAACCACGTCAAAAACTCTCTGCCGAGAAAGGCCTTTTCTTTAAGGATATCCAAAAAATCCATAACGGTCTCCATCCTCATCAAATCTAAAAGTGAAAATAGCGTCTTTATGGATTCAAGGCGCCATAACACACGACTTGATCTGTTCGAGTTTTTTTCTGTCAACCTCGCTATCGAGCATTTCCAGTGCCCTAAGGTATGGAACAAGAGGCACAAGGCTCAAACCAAAGCTTTTTTTGAAATGGTCCTCTACCCTCTGTCTAGCCCTGGGACTTAATGAGCCTAGATAGGCCACTGAACCGACAGTATCCCACACAAAATCAAAAACCTGGATAGATGGTAGGACCTGCCTTTTCAGGCTTTCTTTCAGCGCTTCCTTCAATTCTCGCAATTGTGCCGTTGAAATTCGTCGCTGACCTGTTTGCTCGACAAGTTTCCTGCGTTCTTTCCTAACTGCGGTTTCCAATACTCTGGGTGGAACCCGTACAGTATCAATCCTGAAAGACAACACCACATAGTTGGTCCTGACGTACGACGCGCCCTGAAACTCGTAGTCGTCAAAATCATCTATTCCGGTCCATCCAAACCCTACAAGTTCACCCGGCTGATCAGTGGTTCTGAAAGCGCCTCTTTTAACACCTTCGTGAATCGTATCCCAGAACGAACCCTCAATTTGGCCTTTAACCCGGTATCGCATTATGGATACCGATCTAGAGGCAATGCCCATACACTCCTCCAATTCATTGACTTTGTAGCAGCCATCGCAACAGGCGAACAACATAAACCAAAGCCTACTAACTGGCAACAGACCTCGATCATCCGAGAATTTGGGTGGGAAGAGTCTGAATGATCAGTGATCTCAAAGGCTAAGGAATTTGACCGCTTCAGTCACTACTCGATCTTCACTGCCAGCGTGGAAGTGATCGGAACCTTCGAGTATGACTATACGCTTTGGTTCAGGAATCTTATCAGAGAGTTCCAGAAATTTGTTCTTGGAACACACGAAATCTTGGTCTCCAGCAATTAAAAGTTTGGGCCGTTTTTCTTCGAGGAGAAAACTGAAATCATACATATCGACCGGTGGGGACATTCCAATGAGGCGCATTAATCTGTCTTCACACGCCGCAGCCTTTAGCCCGACCCAACATCCGAAAGAGTAACCCGAAAGTATTAGCTCCCGTGAGTTCACGTGTCCCAATGAATCAATATAGCTTATGGCCGCCAGAACATCGTCTATTTCGTCCACACCATGGCCATGAGATCCACCGCTGGAGCCCACTCCGCGAAAATTAAATCTTAATGTTCCTACACCCTTTGCCAGCAACCCTTTGGCCAGGCTCGAGGTCACGTTGTTGAACATGTTTCCTCCGTAAAGGGGGTGCGGATGTAAAATCAAGGCGATTTGCGCGGAATTTTCTTCCACTGGGGGAAGTTCAAGCAGTCCTTCTAACGTAATGGATCCACAGCGGATTGACACGTTTTCTCTGGAAATTCGTAATTTGTCCATTTTGCTCACTTGGCTTGGTCAGCATCGTTTGCATTTAAGATAGCCTTCAGGCCATATACTTTTTTAATCCTTCTATGTCTTTCTTCATTGTTTCGTACAAGATCGCGTTTTCAATGGCCATGGCTGACTGCTGAGAAAACTTCCTGATTAAATCCATTTCCTTTCCGTCAAATTTCCTGTCGTCGGCGGAATAGAATCTTAAACAGCCGATTACTGAGCCACGTACCTTCAACGGGTATGAGAGGATCGACATTACTCCTTCCTCGCGCGCAGCCTCGGGATATTGAAGCTTGTCATCAAAGGAAGCGTGGTCTACATAGAAACTCTCTCCGGTCGCTTGAACTTCAGCGATGCTACGAGTTACATCCAAGGCTCCCTTAGTGACATAATTGTCACTTAAACCATCAGAAGCAGCGAATTCGAAAAATGGCCCATCCTTTTGGCGGATAAGCAATGACGTTCCTTTTACTTTCAGTAAATCGCGAGAAGAATGGCATATCAGATCCAGAATTTTTTTAAGATCAAGGCTTGAGCTCAATGCTTTTTCCGCTTCATCATATATTTTCTGGGCTTCTTTGTCCCTTCGTAACGTGGTGACGTTATTTAGCGCTCTCTCCGCAATGTCTACAAGCTGTTCCGGGTTGAACGGTTTGGGCAGATAATCAATTGCTCCCAACTTTATCGAACCAACGGCAGATTCCACGGAGGGATACCCTGTGAACATGATAACCCCGGTATCCGGATAATTCTTCGCCACGGTTTCAACTAATTCCATTCCGTTTCGATCAGGCATCATCAAGTCCGTAAATATCAAATCATATTTGTTGGTCTTCATGAGATTCAAGGCTTGATCAACACGGGAGGCGACATCTACCCGAAACCCAATCTCTTCAAGAATCCTCGAAACGCTTTCCTGAACAATTTGTTCGTCATCCACCACCATTGTTACTGCCTTTACATTATCACCAGCGTTCATGAGATCCTCCTTTTAGCTAGTTCCCAAGGGCAATCTGACTGTAAATACGGTACCAACGCCTTCTTTGCTGCTAACAAGTATATCCCCGTTGTGATTCTTGACTATTCCATAACTGACTGCCAAACCCAAGCCCATTCCCATACCTTCAGTAGAATCTTTGGTGGTAAAGAACGGATCAAAAATCTTGTCCAACATGCTTTCCGGCATTCCAGTACCAGTGTCCTCAAATTCGACCTCTACCCATTCATCTAAAATTCTAGTCCTTATTGTTAGCCTCCCATTGCCATGCATCGCGTCCAAAGCATTCAAAATGATGTTCATGAACACTTGCTCCATAAGGTTGGAGTCAATCACAATTTCAGGAATGCCACTTCCATATTCCTTGATCAGCTCAATCCCGAAAAATCGTTGCTGATGAACAATAATTTCCAGGGTCTGGTCAAGAATCTCCTCAATTTTTCGCGGCTTTCTCTGCATTGGCATCTCGCGGGCAAAATCCAGAATACCCTGAACTATTCCGCGAATACGAGTCGTTTCACGAACGATAACTTCCAGATCCTTGCGAGTTGATTCATCATCTTTGAACTTCTTCGCAAGCAAATGAGCAAATGTTAGAACCCCAGTAAGTGGCTGGTTAATTTCATGAGCGATACCGGCTGACAATTTTCCAAGAGATGAAAGTTTTTCCGACCGGAGTAGCTGTTTCTCCAGTTTGATCTTTTCCCGTAAATCCGTGAAGATTCCAACCGACCCAGCTTCTTTCCCGTTCTCGTATAGAATGGCGGCGGAAATGTAGACAGGAACCTCGGCTCCATTCTTGTCAACGAGTGACACCTGCCTTTTTTGAAGAATGTCATGTCCGCCAAAATCATTGGACTTTAGATCTTTCATAATTTTTCGGGCGACACCCGGCGGATAAATCTGGACTATATTCATTACTCCTATCACTTGGTCTTTCCGGTACCCTAGAAGCTTTTCAGCGGCCGAATTAAAAATTATGATCATACCACCTTTTCTTATGCAAACTATCGCATCAGGAGAATTTTCAATTATGTTCTCTCTAAACTGGTACGCCTTTTCAAGTTCAACATTGGCTTCCCTAACGAGGGTCTCAAGGTCCCGCGTGTATTGTTTCACCTTTCTTCTCAGAGCGACTTTCTCAAGAGACCTCTTCAATGACAGTGAAAGAATCTCCTCGCTCACTGGCTTTGTCAAAAAGTTGGAGGCCTCCATTCGCAGACACTCTATAGCCATTTCCATATCGCCGTGACCGGAAATGATAATTACTTCCGAGTCATGATTTATTTCCTTTATCCGCCTTAAGACTTCAACTCCATCCATCCCGGGCATCCTGACATCAAGTAACACCACATCTGGCGGCTGATCCTTAAACATCTGAATTGCGGTGGGGCCATCCGCCGCGGTTTGGACAGAGTAGCCATCAAGCTCCAGCGTCATGCGCATCATGTTGCGAATGCTTTCTTCGTCATCAACAAGAAGAATTTTGTTCATTTTCCGTCTCCGTGGGCAATACAGGGAAAGTCAACCTAAACGTGGCGCCTTTTCCGGCGCTAGTATCAACCTCTATCGTTCCATGGTGATCCTTAACTATGCCATAGCTTATGGAGAGCCCTAACCCGGTCCCCTCTCCGGTTTTCTTGGTGGTAAAGAATGGGTCGAAAATCTTTGACAAAATGGAATCAGGAATTCCTGGTCCTGTATCAGAAACTGTCACCACCACGCGGTCATTTTCAAAAAAAGATCTGATAGTGATGATTTTCCCTGTATTTACCAAGCACTCTTTCGTGTCAAGCGGCTTTAGCAGCATGGCGTCTCGGGCGTTTAGAACAAGATTTATGAACACCTGCTCAAGACGATTTACATCGCCCATTATTTTCGGAAGCTGAGTATCAAGGTCAAGTTCCCATTTTATGCCACGAGCTTCGAGCTGAGTTCCCACAAGATTAAACACACTGGTAATGGGGTAGTTTATGTCCGTGGGGCTCATTGTTTCATCGGCCTTTCTCCCGAATTGACGAAGGTGGTTAATGATCCTGGATGCCCTTTGAACGCTAGAATTAATTTCTAGCGCAACCTGTCTGACGTCTTCTGGTGTTACAGCCGCCCCTACCCTCGTTTTCTTTCGTAG
>JBMFSZ010000083.1:0-11298 GCA_049967315.1 Desulfomonilaceae bacterium | reverse complement strand
GCTAAGTTTATCACTCTCGGAATCGATGTGGGTTCAGTCAGTTCTCAGGCCGTAATAATGGTGGATGGCGAGATTTACGCATACGGAAACATGAGAACGGGTTCGGATAGTCCAAATAGCGCAAAAAACGCTCTCAATTTCGCACTTGAAATGACTACCTTGACAGAGGATAAAATTAGTTATTGCATTGGGACTGGCTATGGGCGTGTCAATGTCCCTATGGCTGACAGGACGGTAACAGAAATAGCCTGTCATGCAAGAGGGGCAAATTTCTTTTATGGACCTAAAGTTCGCACGGTCCTGGACGTTGGCGGCCAGGACATAAAAGTGATCCGATGCGATGAAAAAGGCAAGGTTACAAACTTCTTGATGAATGATAAATGCGCCGCAGGCACTGGGCGAGGGATGGAAGTTTTTTCCGATCTCTTGTCTGTTCCAATTGGAGAGATAGGGGAACGATCCTACCAGATAGAGAGGGAACCACCGGCAGTCTCGAGCACATGCGTAGTTTACGCCAAATCTGAAGCAACTGCTCTGTTGAGAAAAGGGCATAGCACTAACGAAGTGTTGGCCGCGTATTGTTCAGCCATGGCTAACCGAATTTACCTGCTGATGGAAAGAGTCGGGATTGAACCTGAATTCGCTGTTACGGGTGGAATGGCCAAGAATATAGGAGTTATAGGTCGATTAACAAAAAAAATAGGGCTTAAGCCACTAACAACTACCTGGGACACTCAGTTGGCGGGCGCCGTAGGCGCTGCGCTGTTTGGTTACGCCCTTTGTCAAAAAGTCAAATATAAACCGTAACAAACGCTTGGCGTCGACTGGAAACCACATTATTCAGACAGAGTTTTGGAACCTTTGAACCAATATGTATGATATTAACGAGTTCAACTGTCCATGTACATTTGAAACAGTAATCTCCTGCCAAAGGATCACAATTAATATGCTGGCCAATTATGGATATAGTGATGGATCTGGAAACTATTTCATAACAATAGATACGGACAAATGCAATGCCTGCGGGCTGTGTGTAGAGATCTGCCCTTCTGGTATTTTCGAGCTTTTGAATGAAGATCCCTATGATCCTGTGAGCGAGGGTCGTTTGGTTGTAGTGCGGACTGACAAAACTGGAAAACTGAGGTACGAATGTGGACAATGTAAACCATGCGGAAAAAGTGGGCATCTCTTACCTTGCGTAGCCACATGCAAGCCCGGCGCGATAGCACATTCGTGGTAGGTTGCAAAATTCATTCAGACATGGTCTACAGTGGTTGCCAAAAGCACTAAGTGAGTCACCCTGCGGAATTGGGGGCCTCATCCGGGAACTGGATGCCATCTTTCGCAACCACTGTAGAATTGGAAAATCACCCCGAAACGTTCATGAACGACTCGGTAAATAACCTGAAGATCGCCAAGTCTGGCTGATTTTTACCTCGTCCGTAGGACAGGCTTTTAAAAAGCTGCTCATGAATAAGAGGGGGAAATTTGTTTGAACTTTGTCAGTAGTTCGTTCAAGCCTTCCAAGTCCTTTATGTTCCTGATATGGCCCAGAATCCCAAGCCCTTCAGCTCGATCGTGTACGGCGGATTCGTCCTGGTCACATACCAGTATTGCAGAAGTCATCCAATTTGTTTTGAGAAATTCTTCAATCAGTTTTAATCCTTGACCGGTTGAAGGATCGTCATGAACTATAAGGAGGTCGAATGGATCCTCCTTTTGTTTGACCAGCGCTTCTTCATGAGATTCGAAGATCTCAGCGGCTATTTCAAAAGAACCCAGGAACTCGATAATTTCTGAAGGCTTCGATCTCGAATTAAGCGCTATACAAGCCCTAACAGATTTTTTTTCTTGTATATTCATGTTAATTTTGCCAAAGCTCCGCGAAGCGTGTTGACAGCCAGCTCTGCGCAGTGAGTATTTTCCTTTGGAAGCCCTTCCAAAAATTCTATCAACTGTTCAGGTGTAATGGCACGGGCCTCCTGGATTGTTTGACCTTTTGCCATACTGGTTAGAGCGCTGGCGCAAGCGATGGTCGGACCGCAACCATTGGTGACAAAACCTATCTTCGAAATTTTTTCACCGCATACTCTTAAGAATATTCCGATAGTATCCCCGCACATACCGCTCATGAACGTGTACGCGTCGGGCTCATCAAGAGCGCCCAAATTCCTTGGGTTGTTAAAATGTTCGATTACAGTCGGCGAAAAATGCTTAGCTGCTTCAGATGACACCATACCTTCGATTTCGTCAAAAATATCGTTCTCCGATTCCATAACATGCCCCATGTGATTTTTAGGTAAAGTTTCCCCCACAACAGCTCCCTGGCGTACAACCCTGCTTCGATGGATTAGATCCACAACAACCGCCGAACGACGCTGATTGCTGAGAGTTCCCAGTTGACAGGGAAGGAGCGGACATCATTCGCTCCATTTTCTCCGAGCCGCAAGATTTGCAAACTACGCTGTCAGAATTACGTCCAATATCCACAAGTAATTCACTTACTGTTCCACAATCAAGACATTTGAATTCCCTGATCGGCATTTTCCCAGCCTCCAAAATAGTGGATGTCAAAGATTAATTAATTGTTCAAGCTGATTGGCGTTGGAAAAGTTTTCCACGCCTATTGTCAACGATTTGACTCCCTGAATGGACTCGATTTTGTTCTTTATCGCCCCAGCCAAAGCATATGCCATGGGGCAAGTTGGTGACGAAGGCCGAAAAGTGAGACTTACCGCGCCATCATCCTGAATTGTCACGTTCTTCACGATTCCCATCCGCATTATGCTCAGATGTGTCTCAGGGTCAATAATTTCAGTCAGAGCATCGCTAACACCTTTTCGTAAAAGTTCCTTATCCATCGTTGTCCCCATGATCATTGCCAAATCCGCTCTCTGAGCTGCTCCCAAACTTTGATGATAGCCTTGGCCGCAGGGCTGCTTCCACCTTCAACAACGGCTCTGCGTTGCACCATGGTATCAGTTACAGCCCTGTCATACGGTATCCTGCCGGCTAGCGGGATTTTCTCAGATGTTGCGAACTCCTCGATTTCACTTGTCATACCTGGATAGATGTCCGATTTGTTGATGACCAGAGAGGATGGAATGTTGAAATGTCTCACCAGTTCGAGCGCTCTTTTCATGTCATGAACCCCAGACATGGTAGGTTCCGTAACTATAACAACGTGGTCAACTCCCGTAATAGACGAAATTACGGGGCAGCCGACTCCGGGCGCTCCGTCGACAATGACCATGTCCATGCCTCGTTGCTCAGCCAGGACACGAGCCTGATTCCTGACTAGCGCCACAAGCTTTCCTGAGTTCTCCTCGCCTGGAATGAGATTGGCGTGAACCATCGGCCCAAATCTGCTTTCCGAAATAAACCAACTTCCATTGAGGGTTTCTTCCATGGCGATGGCAGATTCAGGACAAAGATGGTGGCAGACAGCGCAACCTTCACAAGCTGTATGGTCAACGACAAAATCCGCAGTAATTGCGGCATACCTGCAATTTTCGATGCAGATCCCGCAGTGTGAACATTTATAGAGATCTATGGAGGCCTTCTTGCCACCATAAAAATCCTCCTGATGGACAATTTGGGGTTGAGCTATAATGTGAAGGTCCGCCGCATCCACATCACAATCTGCCAGGACCCTATTTTTTGCGAGAAACGCCAGAGAAGCTGTAATTGATGTTTTGCCCGCGCCACCTTTGCCACTAATTATCGTGATTTCTTTCATGATCTACGAGCCGACCTTCTAAATCGTACCAATAATCTTCGAGATATCATTCGGCAGTTCTTTGAATTTTTGAGTGTACTCGGGGATGGACTCGATCAAGAGGGATCCCTTGGCGTAGCCTTCCGCTATTTTTCTGTCATGTGGAATTTCCATTAAAACAGGAAGGGCCTTTCTGAGGCAAAAGTCGCTTACACCTGAGTCGCCGATATCAGATCTGTTGATAACCACGCCCATAGGAATTCCGAGCCCCTCAATAGCCTTCACTGCAATTTCGAGATCATTGAGGCCAAAAGGAGTGGGTTCTGTCACCATGATCACAAAATCAGCGCCTTTGACCGTAGTTATGACCGGACACGAAGCGCCAGGTGGCGCATCTAGAATTACAAATTTGTCTCTATTAATTCTACTTTTGACTGCTCGAATCAGCGGGGGAGCCATGGCCTCTCCTATTCGTATCCTACCTTGCACGAATTCCAGGTTCCCAGCCATTCCGGTTTCGACAACTCCGAGATTTCTGGGTACTTCTTCAATCGCTTTTTCTGGACAGAACATTGAACAGGAGCCACAGCCATGGCACAACTCGGGGAATGCTATGACGGTCTTGCCTATCGGGACTATAGCGCTAAATTGGCAGACTTCACCGCATTTTCCACATAACGAGCATTTCTTTAAATCCACAGACGGTACTGGCAAACTCACCGTGTCGGAAGTAAGAATAGCCGGTTTAAGCAGTATGTGGCAGTTGGGTTCTTCAACATCGCAATCCAATATCTGGGCCCTCGACCCGAGAGCTACTCCCAAGCTGGTGGCCACCGTAGTTTTCCCAGTACCGCCTTTCCCGCTTGCAACTGCCACAATCATATCAAAAAATCCTTTCCAACCTACCAATGGGCTTCGGCGTTGGGTTTCTCTGCGAACGTGACCTGATTGGTTTTTAACCTCTCTAGAGCCTCACGAACGGTTCCAGATTGCTCAACTCCCACCTTGATTCCAGCCGCCTCCAACGTAGTAAATGCGTTG
Source organism: Desulfomonilaceae bacterium (assembly GCA_049967315.1). Classification (GTDB taxonomy): domain Bacteria; phylum Desulfobacterota; class Desulfomonilia; order Desulfomonilales; family Desulfomonilaceae; genus CAJBEZ01. The sequence continues at coordinate 6,539 of JBMFSZ010000083.1, read as the reverse complement.
GGTCCACAACGACCCGTCAACAGAATGTCGACCTTTTTGTCGGCTATGGTTTTCGCTGCCTGAATTCCAGCTCCTCGAAACGCCTTCACACCGGAAGAATTGTCGATTGCCTCAATTACGTTGAACTCATCGTCGACAATGATAATGAAAGGCGCTCTCCCAAAACGCGGATCCACTTGGGACTCAAGAGTTGTGCCGGTGGATGTCACTGCAATTTTCATGACGACCTCTCTTCTCCTGTTAAAAACCCCCGCCTCCGCATACCTGATTTGGAGCTATCAACTGCAATTGCCCATTGAGGAACTGGTCGATGACGGAGCCTACGGTTTCACCTTCAGGTCCATAGTAAACGTCGATCCCGACCTGCTTGAATCCCATCAGTGGACGCATCCCGATTCCACCAACGATAAGGGAATTTGCGCCACCCTGGTGCAGGATGTTTACAGGAGCAAAGCATCCTCCCTGAACGTGAGGGGGATTTTCCAGGATAGACACTTCCTGAATTTCGCCATTTTCTACATGAACGAGCGTAAACACATCACAGTGACCAAAATGACCTGATCTGGCGGATTCCAGACCACCAGGATTCATAGAAGGAATTGCTACAGTTTGTCGTGACATTTCATAAACTCCTTAATTACTGACGATATTTTGTAATCACAAATCTCCGGAATTTTCCCGGATAATATCAGTTATCCAATTTTTTGCTGGTTACCGCTTGAACCTCATTGGCTAATTTTCTAAATGCTTCTGCCGAAGAACCATCAGGAGCCGAAGTTTGAAGGCTGACTCCTGCGTCCCCACTGACTACGATTTCTGGATCGATGGGGATAGCCCCTAGAAAAGGGGCTCCCAGTTCACGGGCGGATCTTTCTCCTCCGCCGGTCTTGAACAATTCAATAGACCCTCCGCAGTGTGGACATATAAGCCCGCTCATGTTTTCAACGATGCCCAGAATCTTCATGTCTACAGTCCTTGCAAAAACAACCGATTTCCTGGAATCGAGAAGGGCTACGTCCTGCGGAGTCGTTACGATAATTGCCCAAAGGGGCTGCCCGAGCAATTGGGCGATACTCAATGGTTCGTCACCTGTGCCTGGAGGTAAGTCAACGATTAGGTAATCCAGTTCTCCCCATTCAACATCAGAGAGAAATTGCTGGAACAGGGAATGTTTCATGGGCCCTCTCCATACGACTGGCGTGTCGGGGTCCTCAATCAGGAACGCCATGGATATCACTTTCAGGTTATCTGAGGCCACAACAGGTGACATCCCATTCACACTCATCTCAGGTATCATATGGTCAATCCCGAGCATTTTAGGAACGTTGGGACCATGAACATCAGCATCCAACAGCCCTACAGATTTTCCTGAACGGGCTAGCGCCACCGCAAGATTTACCGCTACCGTTGACTTGCCTACGCCACCCTTGCCACTCATTACGGCGATGCGGTGTGAAATTTTGGACAGTCTATTGGCCAATTTTTCTTCAGTGTGCTTTGCTTTTACCGCTCCCTCACAACCGGTGGCCGAACCACAAGTCCCACATGAAGCGTCAGGCGCACATTTGGTATTCTCTGACATAGTTTCTGTTTACCTCGTTCTCCAATCGCTTTGACAACGTGTCTAACCTAAATGATAGCACAGATATGATCGCCGGGCGTAATGAACTCGTGCCCAACGTTCCGGAAGCCGGATCCCCATAAGTGATTGTTCCCATGATCCAAGGATCCAGGCTTCCGGATTTAATTCATTGGGGTTGCTTGATATGTCAAAGTTTTAATGCTTACCCACACAGTTGAACAAATCCCGCATTCCCCAAAACTAAAGATCTCTCTGACGGGTTATCGTATAGCTAGCAAATCCTGCTCCTAAATTTAACATCCAATAGCCAGAGGACATAGTCCGTCAAGTCTACTTGATTAGACGAGTCTATCAAGTTTTGTACTATCTAATTATCGTTTATAAATCATGATTGTACCAAAGGCAATAGGTATTCTGAAATAATAGTATCGTAATTGTACTCATCAGTGTCGTATTTTAGCTAATTTATGCCTTCAAATCAACTTGTCAAAAAATATCCCAAAAATATTGTTCGACTCAGGGCCATTAACTTGTATTATGTGAAAATAAACTTTTTCGATAACACTTGAGGGGCTTCACATGTCATCGTCAACAAAAAACAAATTCCTGGTAACCGGTGGCGCTGGTTTTATAGGTAGCCATCTCGTGGAAGGGTTACTGGAAAACGGACACCAAGTCACAGTCATCGACAATTTTGTGACCGGTAAGATAGAAAACCTGAACAACTTGAGTGGAGGTCGTTTCATCCCTGATCGTGATTTCACAATAATACGAGGTGATATAACCTGCTATGATACTGTCCTGAAAGCTAGTCAGGGAGTCGATGGAATCTTCCACCAGGCGGCTTTGGGAAGTGTTCCTCGTTCAGTAGCTGATCCGATTACTACGCAACAAGTCAATGCCAATGGCACGCTAAATGTGTTCTGGGCCGCGGTAAAAAATAAAGTGCCACGAGTTGTCTTCGCATCATCATCCTCTGTCTATGGATCAAGCATTACCCTCCCTAAGAAGGAAGGGGCTGAAGGATTACCACTGTCCCCTTATGCGCTGACGAAAAAAATCAATGAAGAACACGGGAAACTTTTCAAGGACTTGTATGGCCTGCACACGGTAGGCCTTCGATATTTTAACGTTTACGGGCCTCGTCAGGATCCAAACTCGGAATATGCGGCTGTCATGCCCCGGTTCGTAACGCGATTGTTGGCGGGCTCGGCGCCAGTAATATATGGGACCGGTCTTCAGAGCCGTGATTTTACGTTTGTCAAAGATGTTGTACAGGCTAACTTGATATCAATGGAAGCGCCAAGCGAAGTCTGTGGAGCCGCATACAATGTGGGTAGAGGTGATCAGATAAACTTGCTGGAATTACTGGATAACCTGAAAGAGCTATTAGGGACGCAGGTTGCCCCCGTTTTTGAGCCCCCGAGACCCGGTGATGTCATGCACTCATCTGCAGATACCAGCTTAGCGAGGGAAAAGTTGGGGTTTAAGGCTACATGGGACTTACGAAAAGGATTAGAAGCGAGCATAGAGTACTATCGGAGAGCGTTTGGCGCTTAATCACGAAATAGGCGGTTAAAAATATATGGGAAGGTCAGAACGTTTTGCACAAACAAACTGCTCGTACAAAAAAATGTCCGACCCTAACCCCTGTACCCTCAGCCGGACATTTGAGATTCTTGGAAGAATCCACAAAAGCAAATTTAAAAAAATATTGTATTGACCATACATATACAGTTATGGTTTGTCAAACTATAAAATACTTTAATTACAATAAGATAATGATGTTCAATACATTGACTCAAAATTAAAATTAACATCTTATTTCCCGCCCCTTTTGTTTTATTCCTTTAGCGCCCGGTGATATAAAAGAATCAACCACAAAGGGCGGAAACCCCTACAATATATCGGGGAGCGAAAAGGCTCGACTTGAATCTACCCAAAATACTTGTGCTAACAACCACATACCCAGCCAGTGAAACAGATTGGGAAGGCTCATTTATTCACAATCTTGTGTTGGCGCTGGGGAAAACCGGATTCGAGCTGGAAGTGATAGCTCCATCTAATGGGCAATGGTACGGCTCCCGGTCGATAGATGGAGTTAAAGTGACGCGGTTTGGTTATTTTTGGCCGCGCTCCCTTGAAAGGCTTACAAAAGGCGCTGGCGGTATTCCGGAAAATATGTCGAAGTACTTTTTGGCACGGGCCCAGGTAATTCCAATGATGGCGCTTTTTTTTCTAAAATCTTTGATGCCGGTCAGGCGTGCAGATGCGATTTACGCCAACTGGATGGGAGCTGGACTTGTGGGATCGATGCTGAGCCGAATTTTCGGTAAACCGATGGTTGTCTCATTCAGGGGCGATGATGGCTATTTGGCCCGGGACAATCGTTTATGGAGAATTTTTACAAAATTTGTCCTGCGTCAGGCCTATTTTGTGACGGTTGTCAACTCGGAGTTACTCGAAATCATGAGGTCGCTCGGCGCAAGTTCGTCAAAACTCGGAATCCCTCGATTTGGGGTTGACAATAAGGTTTTTTTTCCGGCCATTAAAAAAAGGAATACAGACACTACTGTAAAAATAATTTTTGTAGGCAGCCTTATACCAAAAAAAGGCTTGCAGGATCTAATAAACGCTCTGGCGGACCCTAGATTTCGGGGCATTAGTCTTACCATCGTAGGAGATGGGTACCATTCAGATTATCTGAAACGGCTTGCGAAAGAAAAGCTGTCCCATTGTGAAGTTGAATGGAAGGGGTTAACGCCACCGAGAGAAGTAGCCAAACTAATGCGGGAATCTGACATCCTGGCGCTACCCAGTTATACAGAAGGAAGCCCTAATGTAGTGAAAGAGGCTATGGCCACAGCTTTACCGGTAATCTCAACCACGGTAGGAGGTATCCCTGAATTGATATGCCATAACCGGACAGGTCTTCTGTACAAACCGGGTGACATTGGCGCGCTTCAGGATTGCTTGTCGAGACTTGTAAGCGACCCCCTTTTGCGCAGAGAGATGGGTCGACTATCAAAAAATGTTTTGGATGAAGCTGGGTTGAATTGGGATACTACTGCCCTGGATTTTGCCGAGATCTTCTCTCGAGCGTTACGACAGAAGGCTTGAGATGATGGTATGTTGACTTAAGGGATAGATTAGCTGTGACCCTCAGATCGTCACGATTTAGCTGGCCATTCTGGGCGAGGGTTAACTTTATGACTAGTATTCAGATTAGTTAGAAGGAAAAGGGATCGAACATGCCGCCAAAAAGCCAGGAAAGTTTGCAAACTTCCATGGAATTTGGGATAAGCTCTGAGTTGTCTACAAAAGAAAGGCTACAATTTTTGTGGGAGCGCGTTATTGGAGGTGAAATTATGCGCGAACGCAATAAGTGGCTGATTATTTTTGCCATAGCCATTGCAATAGATTGTTCCACACTGGCTAAGGCTAGCCAGGCTTCGCCAACCGGTACCCTGAAAGCGACACCCGTGGCAGCGGCCATCAAAAACAGTTCCGACCAGGGGCTAAACAATCCTGAAACGTCTGGAAAACAGTATTTGCCAACCGTGGCCAATGGCGCCTCAGTCCCCGAATCCTCTGGAAAGGCTATGACCTTTTCCCCGGATAGTGTAAAGCAAAACCAACCAAAGAAATCTCGGTGGGTTGTCCCAGTACGAAGAGTGAACAGGGGCTACACCAAGAGAGAAGAGATTGGGAAAAATAGTGTGGGGTCTCAAAAAGGTCAAGCGACAGTTAAACAGGACAAGAATACAACTAAAAAGGGTTTTTCAAATCCAACCGGAAGACCGGAACTAAAACCAGAGTTTGCTAAACCGGATCGAGCTCCCGGGCCGCCCTTAGGTGACCATATGGGGAACGATGAAAACAGGAAAAGGCGTTAGGGACGAAAGTAGCCCCCTATGTCTGGTCGATTCATTTCTACGGAATTTTTGGAGGTGTCAATGAAAAGAATAATTATTTTAATGTCATTGATCGTGTTGACCGGTACCGTTGCAAATGCTGAGTTACTCGAAATGGCTGCCAATTGCGATCAAGCAATAACTAGACTAAAAGAAATCATAAAAGATCCCAACTCGTCGACTCCTGAAAAAATTCGCGACGCGTTTGGAGTTGATATACTGGATTCTTGTGATTCACCTGACGGTAAAATAGTTTGTTTTCAATGCGTTGACAAAAATCAAAAACTCCAGGTCATCCAGTTGCAACTTAACAAGGCAAAAAAACTTTTCGAGTTCAAAGGGTTCGGTTGTAAATGTAACAAAAATAAGTAATTGAAATTGCACGACAACTTTTATGTCAGGAGTATTCAAATGTGGGAATACACGGAAAAAGTTAAGGACCATTTCTTTAATCCCAGAAACGTGGGCGCCATGCCGGACGCGGACGCTGTTGGGGAGGTCGGATCACTTGCCTGTGGGGATGCCCTAAAACTTTTTTTGAAAGTTGATCCTGAAACACAAAAAATATTGGACGCAAGTTTTCAAACCTTTGGGTGTGGAAGCGCTATAGCCTCAAGTAGCGCATTAACAGAAATGATAAAGGGTAAAACGATTGAAGAGGCTTTGAAAATAACGAATCAGGATATTGCTGATTACCTTGGTGGGCTTCCGAAGGAGAAGATGCACTGCTCTGTAATGGGTAGAGACGCTTTTCACGCAGCTGTAGCCTGTTACAGGGGTGAAAAGGGGCCTCGGGAACACGAGGAAGGTGAGTTAGTTTGTGAGTGTTTTGGGGTTACGGATGAACAGATTCGGCGCGCTATCAGAGAAAACAAACTTTCTACTGTCCAGGAAGTGACCGATTATACCAAGGCTGGTGGTGGGTGTGGCCTTTGTCATGAAAAGATCGAACGCATCATTTCCGAAATCAAAGGAGAAACAAGAGCCCTGGATCGTGAAAAAGTTGGGCCGGTCAAACCTATGACCAACATTCAAAAAATAGC
>JBMFSZ010000082.1:0-11319 GCA_049967315.1 Desulfomonilaceae bacterium | reverse complement strand
GTTACAGAGAAATCCTTATGTTAGCCAAGAGAATAATTCCGTGTCTTGATGTGAACCAGGGAAGAGTGGTGAAGGGTGTCAATTTTGTAAACCTTCAGGATGCAGGGGATCCTGTCGAAAATGCCCGGTTTTATGATGAAGAAGGCGCGGACGAACTGGTCTTTCTTGATATAACGGCCTCTCACGAAAAGAGGGACATAATCCTAGATGTGGTTTCCAGGACCGCGGAGCAGGTTTTCATGCCACTAACCGTAGGTGGCGGTGTAAGAACTACCGCGGACATCAGACGGCTATTACAGGCAGGAGCTGACAAAGTGTCGCTGAACACTGCGGCTGTGAAAGACCCTGAAATCATCCGTGAATCGTCATTAATGTTTGGTAGCCAGTGCATTGTCGTGGCCATTGACGCCAAAAAGACTGGCGCCACTGTGTCGGGTTTTGAAATATCGATTCACGGTGGCCGGACGATGACAGGCATCGACCTCCTTGGATGGGCAACTAGGGCTGAAGCGCTGGGCGCTGGCGAAATTCTTCTTACCAGTATGGATGCCGATGGCACAAAAGATGGCTATGACATACCTATGACCAGGGCTGTGACGGACATCGTCGGTATTCCGGTTATAGCTTCAGGGGGGGCTGGGAAGATGGAACATCTTCGGGACGCTATTATACAAGGAGGAGCGGACGCTGCATTGGCGGCCTCTATTTTTCATTACAGGGAGATTCCCATTAAGCGTTTGAAAGAGTATCTTGCCGAGGAAGGCATTCCTGTACGTCTCTAATGTCGATCCGAGGCGTCTTCAAAGGAGCGCCTCTTTCTATCTCTATGGCAGTAAACGGTCCCGAAGCTTATAGTCTTTAGCGAACCTACCAAATGTACCCCTTCATTTTATGCCAATCATGAGGAAAATATGTCAGATGTGATCAATGAATGTGCAACTGCCTTGGAGTTACCGGTTGTTCTGCAAGAAGTAGCGGGTCACGCCAGATCTGTGCCTGGGAAGCTCGCCATCCTGAAGACTCATCCGGAAGCAGATCCGTCGATCGTGACCAGGAACCTGAATTTGGCAATGGAATTCAAGGAGGTTCTCAAACTTCATGGGGAGTTTAATCTCGGAGGAGTGGCTCCACTCGGAGGAATATTCGACAGGTTGGCTGGATCTAGTTATGTGCTCGGGCCGGAGGAGGTTCTAGGGATTCGTGATCTGCTCGATGTGGTTTCGTCCGTTAAAAGAAAGCTGGAAGATCTGGATGACAGATTTGTAATTCTAAAGCAGTACATTGGTAGTCTGAACTCATTGGGCCAACTCAGGGCGATCCTAAGAGGGGCGCTTGATGAAAATGGAATCGTGAGGCCTAACGCCAGCCCTGAGTTGATTCGAATTGGCAATGAAACGGTGACTCTGCGTGGGAAAATCCACAAAAAACTTGAAAAATTGATAAAAGACCGGGACTTAGCCAGAGTGGTACAGGAAGACTACGTGACCGTGAGAAATGACAGATATGTTATCTTGCTTAGGCCCGAGTTCAAGGGTGTGCTGGATGGAATTGTTCACGACCACTCACGCTCGGGGGCTTCTGTTTATGTGGAGCCTTTCGACGTAGTGGAGCAGAACAACCGGATGGCGTCTCTAGCTGACGAAGAGAGAGAGGCTATATTACAGGTATACAGGCGGCTTACAGACGAGGTAAGGCTTTCGCTGGAAAATTTGGTCCATGACTATAATACGTTGGTTGAACTGGACGGTTTTCAGGCGAGAGGTGAATATGCCATCAGTAATGATTGTCACGCTCCTGAGCTCGCGGAGCAAGGTTTTAGTATCCTTGGGGCAAGGCATCCGCTGTTGCTGGCAGCAGATGAGGTAAACGTGGTACCGATGGATGTGATTCAGGATTCTGAAACTCTGGTAACCATTATTAGCGGGCCCAATATGGGTGGGAAGACGGTTGCTTTGAAGATTGCAGGTTTGTTTCCGCTAATGACAAGGTGCGGCATATTACCGCCGGTCAGAGAAGGGTCGAAGATAAAACTTTTCTCCCGCATTATGGTCGATATCGGTGATGAACAGGACATACGAGGCAGAGTATCTTCTTTCTCGGGCCATCTGCTCAGGATAAAAGCCATACTGGAAGTTGTCCGGGAGGGGGATCTGGTTCTTTTAGACGAATTGGGCGGCTTCACGGATCCTGACGAGGGTGCGGCCCTGGCAATGGCAATCATAGACGAGATGAAATCAAAACGGGCTCACGTAGTTGTCACTACGCACCTTACCCAACTAAAGGCTTACGCCTTATCCAAACCTGATACAAAGAATGTCAGCGCAGAGTTTCACCCCGTGACCCTCAAACCTACATTCCACCTCTTGTATGACCTTCCTGGGGAAAGTCATGCTATCACTACTGCCGAAACCTTGGGACTACCAGCCTCGGTGATAAACGGCGCCAGACGGTATGCAGACGCGGCTGCCGGAGGGAGTGTAGCATTAATTGCGAATTTGAAAGAAAAAATTGAGTCGCTAAACAAAGCACGTGAAGAAGTTGATCTCCTCAAGGGCGCCCTAAACCGGGAACTTGCTGAAACAGTTCGGGAGAGAGCTGATTTGGCGGAAACTTTCAGGAAAGAGGCCGCTGAACTGATAAAACATGCAGAAAAGGAGCTCTCGAGTCTCAGACAATCACTGAAATCAGGTCAAATAAGATCAGGAAAGCAAGTCCATGAAAAGATCGGAGAAATCAAACAGGAGTTTGTCAAGAAACTCGAAGTGCCTCTGACCAAACCAAAAAGTATTCTTTCGCAGGGGACCCATGTAAAAATTAAATCGCTCGACAAACAGGGAACGGTGCTGACTTCGCCTGAGAGAGGGAAGATCGATGTCAGAGTAGGAAACGTTACGGTTAGAGTGGCTCCGGAGGACTTGACACCAATTAAAATTTCTGATAGCAAAAAAAACTCTTCAAAAAAATCCTTTCTTGGAGTAAATATCCCTCTTGCTACGCCCGGATGGGAGGTCAACGTGATCGGAATGCGCGTAGATGAAGCCCTCCCTATTGTTGAGAAAGCTATTGATAACGCGATCTTGGGTGGCCTAACTTCACTGCGAATTGTTCATGGCAAGGGCACAGGTCGCCTCAAAAAGGCTATCACCGAATATTTATCTAACCACGCGCTGGTTTTAGGCTCCAGAGAGGGGCTTCCACAAGAAGGCGGCGCCGGCGCAACGATAGTGGATTTGAGACCGGAGTAGAAAAATGAGGATTCCGGAATCCAAGATCGCTGAAATTGCGGCAGCTGCGGATATAGTTCGGGTAATTTCCGGTTACGTCGAACTCAAGAAAGCTGGTAAGGATTATAGAGGAATTTGCCCTTTCCACGGCGACAAGGATCCATCCTTTTACGTTTCGCCTCAAAAAGGTATTTTTCACTGTTTTGGCTGCGCTGCAGGGGGTAGTGTTTTCAATTTCATCATGCGAATTGAAAACTTGTCTTTTATAGAGGCAGTAAAATTACTTGCCCAAAAGACTGGTGTTCCCCTGGAATTTGAGAAGGGTTTCTCCAATGGGGACGATCTTAGGGAACGCCTCTTCAGCGTGATTAATCTTGCCCATCGCTATTTTGTAGATAGCCTCGACAAAGATGCTTCAGCCATTGGATATCTGAAAAACCGAGGGCTTACTAGAGAATGGATAGATTTTCTTGGTTTGGGATGTGCTCCAGACTTGTGGAATGGCTTCGAAAGTCGTCTTGCGCTATCTGGACTGAGGGTAAATGACGCCGTAACTGCGGGACTCGTGCGCCAAAAACCAACGGGAGGCCATTACGACTATTTTCGCGGCAGGATTATGATTCCAATTCATAATCTGAACGGAGAAATTATCGCATTCGGTGGTCGATCCTTAGGCGCAGCGGACCCAAAGTATCTGAATTCTCCTGAATCACCAATTTTCAAGAAAAAAAACATCTTGTTTGGATTCGATTCTGCCAGGGACGCGATAAAAAAAGCCGGCTTCATCATTTTGGTAGAAGGCTATTTCGACCAAATTTCGTTGCGTATACGCGGGATACAAAACGTAGTAGCCCCGTTGGGTACATCTTTGACCAACGAACACGCCAGATTGTTGAAGCGTTTCTCAAACAGGGTTGTGACGGTTTTTGATGGAGATGAGGCGGGTTTGAGAGCGGTTAAGCGGTCTTTACCGATATTCATAAGTGAGGGTATTGAACCTGAATGTATCATTCTTACCGAAGATAAAGACCCGGATGCTGCAATAAATCGAATCGGAACTGAACGTTTTAGAAAGACCCTCGAATCTCCCCAGTCAATGATAGATTTCTTCCTGGATCAATTGGAGACGCAATTTGATCTTAGCGGTATTATCGGGCGCAACCAGGCGTTGGCAGAGTGCATTCCCATCCTGATCCAGATTGCCGATTCACCCGAGCGAGATTATCTTATAGAGAGGTTTTCTTCCCGTATCAGAATTAGGGAAGAAAAAGTGCGTCAGGCGATAGCCGTGAGCAAGAACAGCCAGGCCACGCAGGAGCTAAAAACAAAGAGAAAAAACGTATTCAGTCTGTTTGATTTTCCAGCTGACGAACGCAATGTTGTTAGAGGGATGCTCATACTCCCTGATTTTGTTGCCCTGGCTACAGATACCGGAGTGATAAATGAGATCGAGAATCCCACTTTGTCCAGACTGGCTAAGCTGATAGCCGGTTATTTTCAAATTCACGGCAGGTTTAACGTGGATCAGTTTTCGCTTAATCTCGAAGATCCTGAAATGGCTGCGCTAGTAGCAGGTTGGTTGCAGCCAAAGCCTGAAGAGGACGACCTGAGACCGGAAGTTGATGGCTCGATGGCAGTCGAACATTCTTTAAATCGGCTAAAGGCAAAGAAGATATTACGGCGAAAACGTGAAATTCAGGAAAGTCTTAGCAAATGCATTCCAGGAGACCAGCAATATAACGATCTGGCGCGTGAATTGTTGATGATTGGCCGGCGTCTTCGCAGTTAAGAGATATTTCAATTTTAAAGTAATAACGCCTAACTGTCGTAAGACAGCAATTGGGGCAGAAGGAGAATAGGTTTTATGCCTGAAACGAAGCTAAAATCCGAATTCAAGGATCTTTTCGAACTGGCCAAAACCAGAAAATATCTAACTTATGATGAGATCAACAAACATATTCCTCCGGATCTGGTCGGTGAGGCTCAAATCGATGAACTCTGGATGAAGATCATGACAGAGTTCAACGTGGAATTGCTCCCCTTCGATAAGAAAATTCCAATAACCGATCCTAAAGCTAGAGCGCTTGATATTGAAAAACCTGACGAAGAGGATGAAGAAGACGAAATAAAGGTTGCTGAGCCGGATACTCTGGTTCGGGGAAATGATCCCGTGAAAATGTACCTCCATGAAATGGGTGGGGTTTCGTTGCTCACCCGAGAAGGAGAGGTTGAAATCGCCAAAAGGATTGAGCAGGGCGAGCAACAGGTGTTTAGTGTCATAATAGGTTGTCCTGTCACCATTAAGGAAGTCCTTGCAATCGGAGATAAACTCAAGAAGGGGACTATTAGAGTCAAAGAGGTTATACGGGGCTTCGAAGATGAGGAAATGCCCGATGGTGAGGATTCCACAGTTGTGGAAAGGATTCTTAATCTGATTCAGGAATTGAAGGAACTGGAGGTAAAATACCAGGGAATTGTCAACCTGAGGAGAGAGCTGCCTCCCAATGCCAAACCGGAAGAGATTGAGCGCTTGGACGAAGAAATAGATAAGAGCCGTTCTGAAGTCATTACCTGTCTGAGGAATATCAATCTTAACAGCAATATGATCGATCATATTGCAGGAAAGCTTAAGTTTCTTGTGCGTAAACTCGAAGCCGCCCGAGAGGAGTTAAAGGCTGTCGAGTATGAACTCAAAATGCCTTTAGATAAGGCAAAGGAAACAATAGCCATATGGAAGGCATCCATAGATGATCGAAAGGCCCTCAAGAAGCTCACAAATCTATCTCCTCAAAAAGTATTGGACCTTGACAGCAAAATCGAAAATGGTATCCGCAAGATAAATAAGCTTCAAACCGAAGCAGGAATGGATGATTATCACCTTAGAGAGGCTTTAGCTCGCTGTCGGGAGGGAGAAAGGCTCGCCCGAAAGGCCAAGAGTGAGCTGGTACAAGCCAATCTTAGACTGGTTGTAAGCATAGCTAAAAAGTACACCAACCGCGGTCTCCAATTCCTCGATCTGATTCAGGAAGGAAATATCGGGTTGATGAAGGCTGTAGACAAGTTTGAGTATCAGCGAGGATACAAATTCAGTACTTATGCGACGTGGTGGATAAGGCAAGCAATCACGAGAGCTATAGCTGATCAGGCCAGGACAATACGTATCCCAGTGCACATGATTGAAACAATTAACAAGCTTATTCGGACTTCTCGGTACCTTGTACAAGAATATGGTAGAGAACCTACTCCTGAAGAAATAGCTGAAAAGATGGAATTTCCGCTGGAGAAGGTCCGTAAAGTTCTGAAAATAGCTAAAGAACCGATTTCTCTGGAAACGCCGATCGGCGAAGAGGAAGATTCGCATCTCGGGGATTTTATTGAAGACAAAAAGATACTGTCTCCATCTGACGCAGTAGTGGGAATGAGCCTAACTGAGCAGACTAGAAAAGTCTTGGCCACGTTAACTCCAAGGGAAGAAAAAGTTTTGCGGATGCGTTTCGGGATAGGAGAACGGGCGGACCATACACTTGAAGAAGTTGGGCAGGATTTTGATGTAACTCGTGAAAGAATTAGACAAATAGAAGCTAAGGCACTTAAAAAACTGAGGCATCCTTCTAGGAGTAAAAGACTGCGGCCCTTCCTTGAAGGTTGATTTAATTGATCCACGAGCTTTGTCGGACGTCCTTGGGAGGTATATGAGTAGGCGGTTAAGGATTCCTCTAGCGTCGTTATCATCGCTGATTATTCTGGTCTTTTTGTGGTGTTGTATTGGAGTGGCTGGGGCCGAACCAATGGACCCAGCTATACAAGCAAAAGTCCTCAGAGTCTTTATAACCAAGAAAGCCCCCTATTATCACAAACCCTGGAAAACTCCTGATTTCACTCAAATTAAAGCTAGTGGATTTTTCTTTAGGGATGAAAAGCTGTTTCCGGGAAGAAAAGGGCTTATCCTGACTAATGCCCATGCAGTTTCCATGGCTGAAAGTATTAAAGTTTCAAACGGTTGGGAGAAGAGAAGATATGAAGTAAGTGTGGTAGGGATATGTAATTCAGCCGATTTTGCGGTCCTTGAGATGTTGCCAAGCGACTTTGCTACCTATGAGTCGCTGAATGGACACATAGAACCACTGGAACTAGGGGACAGCGATCAACTTAGGGTAGGGGATAAAGTCCAAGGTTGGGGATATCCACTAGGTGGTGAGAGAATAAGCAAGTCGGAACAAGGAGAAATAAGTAGAATAGAAGTCAAAAGGTACGTCTATTCTCATGAACTCTGGTTGATGGCTCAGGCATCGTTGCAGCAAAACCAGGGTAACTCGGGAGGACCTGTTTTAAAGGATGGCAAAGTAGTAGGTGTCGCATTTCAGGGAGTCAAATCAGGTGACCGTATAAATTATTTCATTCCCATCAATGTGGTTAAACATCTGGCGTCAGTTCTGGACAAACAGGAATTAATACCAACGTGGCGATATTCCGTCCAATTTATGTTTCCTCGACTTAAGGAATACTTCCACATGGGGGCTAACGATGGTGGAGTATTGCTCAATTACGTGATCCCAGACGGTGGTCCATACACTTTCGGTTTGAGGTCAGGTGACATAATCACAGAAATTGATGGCTTCAAGATTGACAATTTTGGGGAGATCAATTTTAAGCCACTTGGTCAACGCGTATATTTCGCTGAAGTCCTGAACAGAAAATTGGTAGGTGATCCTCTCGAAATCAAGGTCATAAGAAACGGTAACCCGTTAAAAATTTCAGGACACGTAACACCGGGTTTGCCCCGCCTCGTACCAAAAATGTTTAGCGTTGCAAACTATTATATTTTCGGTGGTGTAGGTTTTGTCGAACTGTCAATGAATTGCATAGAAAACCTTGGGCAATCTGGTGAGACGTTGAGGGCAAGGTATGCTGAACGATTCCCAGAGAAACCTTATCAGAAGATAGTGATCATTTCCGAGATTTTTCCTGATTACGGTCTGGTAGATTCCGGTGGTTTTCTCAACCGGGTGCTGAAAGTAGGCGATGTGGACATAATAAATATCCAGCATCTTTATGACACGTTACAGACGCTCATTATCAAAGGAGAAAAAAGGGTTCTCCTGAAAATTTGGCCCAATATGACCCTTCCTTTAGATCTCGCCAACGCTTCTGATCTGGATCATGCCATAAAAGAAAAATATGGGATCTTGTATATGAGGACACCCGGAGGTTTCACGAACTGACGGAACCCCGGGAATTGGATTCAACGTGGGATGGAAAGTAAAAATCTATCTTCTCAAACAGTTCCTTAATATTTACTGGCTTGGATATATAGTCATCCATTCCGGCAGCCAGGCATCGGCCTCTGTCTTCCTTTAAAGCATGGGCTGTCATGGCGATTATAGTTATGTGGCTTCCAGTTTGCTCTTCTGCCTTTCGAATTTTTCGAGTCGCTTCGTAACCATCGAGTTCTGGCATTGAGACATCCATCAGTATCAAATCGAATTTTTCCTTCTCTACAAGGTTCAGCGCCTCGAGACCATTTTCAGCGCATTTAACCTGATGTCCGGCTTTCTCAAGAAGCCTCAAAGCGAAAGTCCGATTGATAGCGTTATCTTCAGCAATTAGAATGTTTAATTTCTTTTCCTTCACAGGTTCTGAAATCGTCTCAAATTTGTCTTCTCCATCCAGTGTTGCCGTTGGCTCAGCTTCGCTTAAAACAGTTAAAAGGCATTTTTGAAGTTCTGAACGCTTGACCGGCTTTACCAACCAGGCGTCGATTCCCGATTTAGCCTCATTTTCAGGGGTTCCTATTTGTGAAGCCGAAGAAAGTATGACTAATTTTGTTCCAATCAATTCCGGGGCATGCCTGATCATTGACGTCAACTGCAATCCGTCGAGCCCAGGCATCATACAATCTATAAGCGCTATCTTAAACGGCGCTCCGCGTGAAGCATGCTCCTTCATCATTCCAAAAGCCTGTAATGCATTCTCTGCAAGAGCGACAGACATTCCCCAAACTGACAATTGACCATCAAGTATTTTTCTGTTCGTCAGGTTATCATCGACAACCAGAACCTTGATTTCTTGGAGGATCTCAACCGGCGCAATGTGTTTGGGACGAGGTTCAGTCTGGGAAACCTCCACCTGAATTATAAAATGAAACTTGCTTCCTTGCCCCAGTTGACTGTCTACCCATATGGAGCCTCCCATCAGTTCCACTAGTCTGGTAGAAATAGATAACCCTAGACCGGTGCCACCGTAGCGTCTAGTTGTCGATGTGTCTGCCTGATCGAAGGGTTGAAAAATTTTCTCCAGCTTGTCTTCTGAAATCCCTATCCCTGTATCTGAAACACAAAAATGAATTTTGAGTTTCTGATCTTCTTTGCTCCACAAGTCAGCGCCAACGAGTATTTCCCCGTGCTCGGTAAACTTTATGGCATTCCCGACCAAATTAACGATGATTTGTTGGAGTCGAATTGGATCTCCGTTAAGGTTATCCGGAACGTCCTCAGCTACCTGGAACAAAAGCTCCAGCCCTTTTTCATCCGCCTGTAGGGCAAGAGCCCTCATAGTGTCACCCAGGGTATCTCTGAACCTGAATTCGACGTGGTCAATTTCAAGCTTTCCTGCTTCGATCTTTGAAAAATCTAGAATGTCATTGATGAGTTTCAAGAGCAATTCTGAAGATGATTTTACTGTTAGGAGATAATCTTTCTGTTCTTTTGTGAGATTAGTTTCCAGGGCCAACTGAGTCATACCGATAATCCCATTCATCGGGGTCCTGATTTCATGACTCATGTTCGCCAAAAATTCACTCTTGGCCTTGGATGCCTGTTCGGCTCGTTCTCTGGCGCTTATGAGTTCTTTTTCAAATCTCTTGCGTTCGCTGATATCGTGGAGGATGCTGAGCAGCATTCTTTTCGTTCCGAGCCTGATTTCACTTATAGATAATTCTACAGGGAACGTGGCTCCATCCTTGCGGCGAGCTAGAACCTCGGTCTTTTGTGAAAACGGCTTGGAATCGGCCCTGGCTAAAGCACTTTTAACAAACTCGTTGAATCTGGAAGCGTATGGCTCCGGCATCAGGATTTTTGCATTTTTGCCGAATACTTCTTCTGCAGAAAACCCGAAAATATTTTCAGCAGAGGGATTAAAAGTTTCAATTAGGCCTTCGAAATCTACTGTAATAATAGCGTCCAGAGCGTTCTGTACCACTGACCGTAGCCGAATTTCACTTCGCCTCAGTTCCATTTCCGTCTTTTTTCGTTCAGTGACATCTTCAATAACAGTAACAGCTCCGGTGGCCTGCCCATGTTCAACAATAGGCGCGGAAGTTAACAGGACTTGAAAAATCCGATTAGCTTTAAGAATCTTCATATTTGCTTCTTCTGAAATTTTCGTTCCCTTAGTCATGGCTTCGAAAGCTGTATTCACTACTGTTACGGTACCCTCATCGTTGTTGCTCTCAAACTGGGCGAAATCTTCTAGCCGATTGCCGAGTAGTTCTTGTTCATTACTTTGCAAAAGGTTTTCCATAGCCGGATTTACGAAGGTGGTCATTCCGGATCGATCGACTACGTAAAGGGCTTCGGCCATATTGCTGGTAATATTTTGAAGGCGATGAGACTGAGCTTCTATTTGCCTGTTTTGCTCGGCAAGCTTTTCTCTGCTACGCTCGCTAACAAAAATCAAGGCAAAAAAAGCTAAAAGAAAAAGGGCGAAAGCCGACAGTTTGAATGTAAAATCGCGTCTACGGGATGCAAAGCTGGAATCTTTTACAGTCGAAAAGATGTAAGCCGCTTGTTGGCCTCCAATATTGAAAACAGGGAGAAAGGTAACGACGTAATCCTGACCTCTCACGTTTAGACTAACACAGAACGCCTTACCCTGATTTATGAAAGATCCAGCTTTTTCAATAATTTGAGTATTGAAGCTATAGTGCCGCGCAGTGGGAATAGGTTTGACAAAAGACGCGACTTTTTTCGAGTAATTTGGTATGTCCCTCCCAACACCTGAAGGGAGGGAAGATGAATGCCCAAGCGTGGTTTGAGACTTGATATCGAAGAGTACAATCACATTATTCAGCACCGTTATCTTGCCAAGAAAAGGAAAG
>JBMFSZ010000081.1:0-11368 GCA_049967315.1 Desulfomonilaceae bacterium | reverse complement strand
GCACGGGGGCGTTGAGGCTTTGAGAAGGTAAGGCATGACGTATATTCACGGCAGTAGACTTCTCAATTATTGAGGTTTTAGTCAAATAGTCAAATCATCGTTGGCGTAAAGGAGAAAAATTGCAATGGCGGATAATAATTTCATTTCAGTAAAAATTCTCAGTATGGCTGGCAAGAGCGGAGGCTGCGCAACCTGTGGCAGTCCCAGTTCCAGCCCGGAATTCATGAATCTGCTTACCCAGAAGATTAAAGAGTTGGAAGAGGCCCTTGATGTAAGTTACCCCGGCAAGACCAAGGTCGAACTCGTTGACGTAAAAGAGTCCGAAGAGGAACGGAAATCTGAAGCAGGGCAACTCCTGGTGACCGGTCAATATCCTCCACCTCTAGTTCTTATAAACGGTGAGCCCAAGTTCGCCGGATATATCGCAGTGGACAAGATTGTTAAAGAAGTCCAAAAAACCATAGGAGAATGAAAGGAGAGAACAGTGTCGGAATTTCTGGAAACTACTTATGACAAATTTGTTTTTAAGGCAAAGGTTGGCTGTCTCTACACCAGAGACGACTTCTGGGCTCAGGTGGAGGGCGGTGTAGCCACTGTTGGTGTCGCGGACTTTTTGCAAAAAGTTAAGGGTGATGTGGCTTTTATTGAAACTGTGGAACCAGGCTTGATGGTTAAGCAGGGAGATGAACTTGGAAAAGTCGAAACTATAAAAGCAACTTTCTCTATTATTAGCCCGGTCACCGGCAAGATAATTGAGGTCAATCCTGAAATGGACGCGAGCCCTCATTTCATAAACCAGGAACCTTATGGATCTGGCTGGATTTACAAGATCGAATTAACCGACCTCGAAAAAGACCGCAAGGCCCTTTTGGATGCTCAAGCCTATTTCGAACTAATGAAAGAAAAAATCAACGAGGAGATGAACAAAAAAGGATGAGTGGCAAGAAGAGAAAAATTGTAGTGCTCCCTTGTAGCGGTATTGGCAAAACACTGGGCACAGTAGGACGAGAGGTCGCTTATGCTGTAATAGAGGACCTCAGACCAGGAGTGACAACAACTACCTGCCTTCCACTGCTGATGATTGACTATCCAGAGGCCAACAAAATGGTGACCGAAAATCCGGTAATAACAATTGACGGTTGCCCGTTCGGTTGCGCGCGCAAGAGTGTTGAATCCATAGGCGTAACAGTTTCCAAAGGCTACAGAGCTATCGATTTTTGTAGAACACACAAGGATCTCAAGCCGGAAGGTATCTCGGAACTGAACGAAGCTGGAAAGAATCTGGTTGTTTTAGCCGCTAAAGAGGTCGCTGAAGAAGTCGATAAGCTTCTGGCGGGGGAGAAATCGTAATGGATATCAAAGTCTTAAAAGTGGGCATTGTATCTTGCAGTGGTGAGGCGTTGCCTGAAGGTACCGTATCCAGGGTCGCGTGTCGAAAAGTTCTCGATGAACTCAGGCCTGGCCAGACTGTGACGATTTGTCTTCCATTGTTCATAGCCGGGGGAAAGGAAGAGCGGGAATTTGCGAACAAGTTTCCCACTGTAACAGTTGACGGTTGCGAAAAAATGTGCGCAGCGAAGTCCACTGAAAGGCTATCCGGTAAGCCCGCCCGATCTCTCATGATCCGGGATATCCTCAAAAAACACCATATCGCAGGGTTGAAGCAGTGTAGAGGGCTAGGGCCAGCGGAGAAGATCGCTAGTGACGCTGTGGCGGAGGAAGTCGCAAAAGCGGTGGATGAAGTTCTGGAATAGAAAAATTTTCCCAAAATTTGTCATGGAGGTAAATATCGGTGCCTAAATACATCAATTATAAAAATCGTGTTGAATGGCGTGGTGAACACAGGGGATTTACCTGGATGGACAATGGAGCGGCGCAAATTTTTTCAGCTCCGGAGCCACTTTACGGGGTGCGTGACGTGCTGACGCCTGAAGACGCTCTTATGGCCGCTGCCAACACTTGCATTCATATGATGGTCATATGGGTGATGGAGCGTTTCAACATCGATTTAGTTTCCTATGAATGTGACGCTGAAGGGGTGGTTGAGGAATTCATTGATCTGACTTCGAAATTCGTAAAAATAACCATGAAACCAAAAGTGGTGGTCAAGGGCACAACGAAAGAAAAGGTGATGAGGGCGTTGGCTCAGGCTCGCAAATACTCGACGATCTGTGAATCCTTAAACTGCGAAGTGGTAATAGAACCAACCGTAACAGTACAGTAGGAAGTTCAACCATGGAAAAATTCGACATAGCCTTCCTTGGAGGAGGGCCGGCCGGTTATGAAGGCGCAGTCCGGGCAGCCCAGTTAGGGGCCCGGGTCGCGGTAATAGAGGCCAAATTCCTGGGAGGTGTTTGTCTCAACTGGGGATGTATCCCTACCAAGACGGTGCGAGCGTCGGCTGAGGTCGCTCGCACTATAAGACGAGCCAGGGAATTCGGGTTTGAGCAGCTTAATCCAACACCGGATATCAAAGCAATAATTTCCCGTAAGGAAAGAGTTGTAACCGCTCTTCGCGGCAGTGTAGAACGTCTTTTCCAAGCCAACAAAGTAGCTTTGTTTCAAGGGCAGGGCAGGTTGGTCTCGCAACATTCAATAGAAGTAGAAAATGAGGGTACCGCTAAGCTGGTGGAAGCTTCAAAGATAGTCGTATGCGCCGGGTCCTCTCCCGCTAGCTTAGACATTATACCAAAAAGCCCACGTGTTTTCCTGGCGGATGAGACACTAAATATATCGTATTTGCCAAAGCACATCCTGGTTATAGGTGGTGGCGTGGTGGGCGTCGAGATGGCTGCAATCTTTCGTGAGCTAGGTTCACAGATCACCATCGTAGAGGCCCTGGATCGTATTCTGCCAGGTGACGACGTAGAGATGGCCACCTATCTTCGCGGGATACTGCAAAGACGCAAGATAAAAATCCTCTGCGGGGTTACTGTTACAGAAGCGGCTGAAACTGAGGAAGGTTTCGACGTAAAGCTATCAAGCGGCGCCGTAATCACCCCTGATACGATCATTATTTCGGTCGGCAGAAGATTTAACACAACGGGAATCGGGTTGAATAAACTTGGGATCGAGATGGATCGTGGCCGAATTGTTGTGGATGAACATCTCAAAACCAATATCCCGTCGCTGTACGCCGCTGGTGATGTAATTGGTGGCTGGCTATTGGCTCATGTAGCGTTTGCGGAAGGCATATGCGCCGCAGAAAACGCTTTGGGAAGAGACTCGAAAATGGACTACAAAGTAGTGCCTCGGTGTGTGTTCACTATTCCAGAATACGCCGCAGTAGGTCTTTCTGAAGAACAAGCTTCGTCCCAACACAAGATAAAAGTGGCCCGATTTCCATTGAAATCCTTAGGAATGGGGCAGGCCATGGGAGAGGTGGAAGGCCTTGTCAAGCTTATGGCCGACGCTGAAACTGACCAGATTTTGGGTTGCCATGTAATAGGGCCTCATGGATCTGACCTTGTAGCTGAGATTGCAGTTTGCATGAGAGGTAATTTGACAAGCAAGGTTGTCATGGACACAATTCATTCTCATCCAACCTTATCTGAGGCCATTCTGGAAACAGCGCAGGCGTTGCATGGACAGGCCATACATATTGCTCCGGAAGGGGTTAAACAATGACTCAATCTACACCCAACTGGTTAGTAAAAGAGATAGGCCACGCCAAAAGAGGTTTAGGCCAGGATGCGGTCCAGCGAACAACGAAGCTTCTGGATAAATTCCAGTTGCCTACTGTTTGTCAGGAAGCGAGATGTCCTAACAGGGGCGTCTGTTTTTCAAATCGAACAGCTACATTCATGATTCTGGGCGACACATGTACGAGAGGCTGCCGTTTTTGCGCAGTGAAATACAACAAATTTCCCGCGCCTGTTGATGAAAATGAGCCGGAAAGGTTGTCTCTGGCTATAGCTGAAATGGGCATTCGCCACGCGGTTATAACATCTGTAACTCGAGATG
Organism: Desulfomonilaceae bacterium; assembly: GCA_049967315.1. Taxonomy (GTDB): domain Bacteria; phylum Desulfobacterota; class Desulfomonilia; order Desulfomonilales; family Desulfomonilaceae; genus CAJBEZ01. The sequence continues at coordinate 7,405 of JBMFSZ010000081.1, read as the reverse complement.
ACTTGCCGGACGGTGGAGCGGGACACTATGCGAAAACCGTAAGGACCCTCCGCAAAAACTCCCCCGCCACCACCATTGAGTTGCTTATACCCGATTTTGGCGGTTCAGACGAGGCCCTCCGGTCGGTAGTAGACGAAGCTCCCGATATTTTAGCTCACAACGTGGACACCGTTGCAAGATTACACAAGAAGATAAAACCGAGAGCAAACCACGACCGGTCTCTGAAACTTCTTGGCCGGGTTAAGGAGATGGCGTCTGAGATGGTAACCAAATCAGGAATTATGCTCGGTCTTGGAGAAACAGCGGAGGATGTAGCGCAAGAACTCAGGATGCTCAGGGAGACGGGCTGTAATATGCTCACGTTAGGACAATATCTAGCGCCGTCTCTGAAGCACACTGCGGTAGTTCGTTTTCTTGAATCAGAGGAATTTGTTTTTTGGGGAAATTTCGCTAAAGAACTCGGTTTTGAGAGCGTGGCTTCAGGGCCGTTGGTGCGCAGTTCATATAACGCATCGGTTTTTTTCAGGGAACTATCATGAAAACGTGGAGGCTTCTCGTCGGCGAAGCGTCAGGCGTTATGAATATGGCTATAGACCAGGCGCTGTTGAAGCTTGTGGCTGAAGGCAAGTCTCCACCCACACTTAGGCTATATCAATGGAATCCGCCAGCCGTTTCTCTTGGTTATTTTCAAAGGAAACGTGGCCCCAATCTAGCAGCGTGTGAGCGTTTGGCCCTGGATGTGGTTCGAAGGCCAAGTGGAGGTCGGGCCGTACTGCATTTGGGCGACCTGACCTATGCGATAATAGCTGGGGCTAAAAATGGAATCCCGTTTGACGCGGATGGCGCTTACCGGCTGATAAGCAGGGGACTAGTAATTGGTTTGAACGCACTCGGGGTCACAGCGGATTCGTATGATGGAAATCATGACGCTTCTCTCCCAACCATATGCTTCATGCGTCCCGCTTCAGGTGAAATAGTGTGGCAGGGCAAGAAGTTTGTTGGAAACGCTCAGGCATGGTCTGGCCAAACGCTTCTTCAGCACGGTTCCATCGCAATCGATCCTCAAGTTGATCATCTCACCGAATTGTTCAGGCCGGAAGGTTACCCCGAAGACAAGTTTCGCCGGGTTATTGCTTCCAAGGTCACCTGTATTAATGAAATCATGGGTAGATCTGTAAGCCCTGATCTGGTAGGCGAAGCTATAACAAACGGAATGGCTCGAGAATTGGAAGTCACTTTTGAACCGGGGCGGTTAAGCCCGGCGGAGTCCAATCTGGCTGAAGAAATTTCCTTAAAGCCTGCGGAAGAGTTAACCCGCACTATACGGCGCCGGCCGTAAAATCTTATTGCTAAACAATTACGCTTCTGGTAAAAAATAATGGGGACAATATTTAAGTATTTTCCCAATTAATAGAATACTGAAGTTTTAGCCGGCCTGGTTTTAGGAAATTTATCAAGGCCCGACTCTTCAGTGAGGGGCGCCGCGACAGGAGATAATTCCTCGTTGTTAGGACTAATCTGGCAGGTCAAAACAGCTTGATAAGTCTTTTGGAATCTCTCTGATCGCGGTTGAGGGGGACTTTTGTCTATTAATGTTCAGGTTTCGACGTTTGTGTGAACTGACAGATGTTACTCATCCGATCTCCCGGATGTTTGGTCGGGATTAATCGGGTTGAGGACGGATGGTAGTTGGGTATGGTGAGGTTAATCTCTGTCGCTCTTCCTCTAATAGCAGTTGTTTTATTAGTTGGCGGTTTCTCGACTGACAGGGCGAACGCGGGAACTAGCAACCAAATCCCTTCGAATCTGAATTCCCAACGAATTGGAGCGGCCTCATCCAGCGCTTTCGGCTCAGTTCTCGCGAAGCCCAAAAATAGTCAACGTGAGAAAAGAAAAATAGCGCCCGCGGAGAGGAATTTGCGGACCAATTCCTCGAAAAGTTTAGAATTTGGAAACAGGGCAAAGTCACGAACAACAAGAAGTAATGTTGGCAAAGGTCATAACGTTCCGTCTGTTGATATGTGCTTCCCGACGTATCGACAGAATGGTCCAGGCGCTACAGTAAGTTTACCGCAGGCTATACAGATTGCGCTGGCCAGGAACCTTACCATGGCTGATTCGAGGTTGGCGGTTCAGGAAAAGGAGTATCAGCGGCGTGAGGCTTATTCGGATTTTTTCCCTTCGATCACTTTGCAATACGGCGCAACATTTGATAGATATTGGAATCTCCTAAATATTATGGGGCTATACGGGATGCAGGATTCCAGATACGCCACAGGTCAAGAGGCATATCGGCGTAGAAATAGTGCCAATTCAAATTTACAGCAGGCCTGGTATCCTTATCGTATAGATCCTTACCGTCAATTCACAGGGTCAGTCACTATCACTCAGCCTATATTCAGCGGGGGCAAATTAATCAATGATTACAAATACGCCAGACTTGGTGTCGATTATTCCGCGATTCAGTATGAAGTCAACCGGCAGGACCTCATACTGAATGTCACTCAAGCCTACTATCAAATGATGCAGGCTCAGAAACTCCTGCAGGTGGCAAACTCCTCAATCCGGGCTCTCGAAGCCCTTCGTAACCAGACAAAGATATTCTATAGAGAAGGCCAGGTCGCTGAAGTTGATGTTCTGTCAACTGAAGGTCAGTTGGCGCAGGCAAAAATTCAACGGACCCAGGCGCTCGCTGATATTGCAAAGAACCAGGCTACACTAAACTATTTGTTGAGAAATCCGCAGGACACTCCTATCAAGATCATAGAAGATGTATCCTATTCTCCCAGCAGTTATCGTCTCCCGGATATATATTCCATTGCCGCGACTAACCGTTTAGAAATTCGGCAGGCGAATATCTCGGTTGAACAGGCCATTGCCCTAGCTAAATCAGCCAAGGCTGACTTGTTGCCTAATATCGACGTTTCCCTAACGGGGGCTAGATACAATGACGACTGGAACGTGGCAGACCCAGAGGGTTTTAACGATTGGCGAATTCAGGGGCTGTTGACATGGACATTTGATATGTTTCGGAGACGTTCCACGGTGGCGGAAAAACGATCTAGCCACGCGAGGTCTTTTGTCAACCGGGAATTACTGGTAGAGACTATCATGAACGAAGTGCGTCAGGCATACGAGGATATGAAACGGTCAGAAAGCGACATTGGAGACAACAGAACCGCTGTGGCGTTTAGGTCTGAAAACTTTCGTATCAACCAGGAGCGTTACAAAGAACAGGTAGCGACATATGTTGAAGTGCTTGACGCACAGCGCCAGTTGACGTTGTCCCAGGGCGATTATTTTATATCCCTGATTGGTTACAGGATCAACAAGGCGATTCTGGAAAGAAAAATGGGAATATTGAGGTAGGCCATGCCTGAAACAACTCTTACCCCAGATGGAAAGATTGTCGGTATCTTGTTTCACGCAATGAAGGCCCTATTAATTTGTTCGGTTTTAGTCAGCCCGGTGTTCTGTCAACAGTGGGCGATCAATTCGAATTTGAATCCAGGTGGAGGAGCGGCGGCTACGTCAACCAGCAGGACTCGTTACGCTCCTAGCAGTTTTGAAATCCGCAAGAACGCTCTCGCTCAAGAAAGAGCTTCTATTTTGCAGGCTATTTCAGAAGCGCAAGCATGCGTTCAGAATAATTCCAATCCCCAGATTCTTCGCGATCAACAGGGCAATGTGCGGAGTGTTCCAAGCGCTGATGTAGCAAATTGCAAGCGTACGCTCAACGCTCTTAAAAGACAGCTTGTCTCAAATTTGCAAGCTGCGGACAATCTTGACCAGGATGTTCAGCTTGACTCCATCCGGGCGGCGAGGATAAAAAAGAAAGCTGATTACGCAAGAAGGCTAAAGCGACTTTCAATGCCTGGCAATTACTAGACTAATTTCCAATCTCATTCCCTTAATTATATTTAGCAATCTCAAAAAGATTCCCAAAAGGAATTGTCGCATGTGGATAATCGCAGAGTGTGAAACATTGTTGATAAAGATTGTGTCGTATTTAAATAAGTGGTAAAATAGTCAAATATGAGACATAAATAATTCGGATGAGGTTATACAAATAGATGAAAAATCCTCTGTTTTTTCAAGAGACTGAGGTGCTGAGTAATTTGGAGTCCCCCTCAGTTGAGAGTGCATGTTGCGGCTCATATGAACCGAAAGTGGAGTCATCTTGCGGCGCCGGTTGAGGACCATCTCCTAAGAAGGTCCAGTTGGACCGCCCAAGTTTTGATCAGCCTTTTGTGATTGGCGTTGTCGCTTCAACGACAGGTGATGTTCCCGCTGTTTCTACTCAACTGGAATTGACAGATTATTTGGGATCTCTAAAAGTCAGATTTTCAATTGGTCGAATGTCATACACAATGGACCCGGGGCTTTATGGTGTAGGTCATCCAGACAGGGACTCGCCTGTGCTTGTTACCGGGAATTACAAGATGAGTTTTGACCATGTCCGACGAGCCCTCCATGGACGCGACGCATGGTTATTGGTCCTTGACACTAAAGGGGTGAATGTCTGGTGCGCCGCCGGCAAGGGGGCTTTTGGCACTAATGAGTTGGTAGCAAGAATCAATTCAGTTGAACTGTCCAAAATTGTAGGTCATAAGAAAGTCATTTTACCTCAGTTATCCGGTCCTGGAATAGCCGGATATATCGTTAAGCAGTTAACCGGGTTTAGAGTAATATATGGACCGGTAGAAGCTCGTGATATTCCGAAGTTTCTCGATAATGGATTGAGAGCGACCCCTGAAATGAGGCAAAAGGATTTTCCCACAATGGAAAGAGTCGTGTTAATACCGGTTGAGGTCATCCAGTCCGTTAAGTATGTTTTGCTTGTCGCAGCGCTGTGTTTTCTTGCTGGTGGCCTGTTGCATAAAGCCGATTTCTGGATCAGTGCCGTGGCAGGCGCTAAATTCGGACTTTACGCCAGCATGTGCGCTGTTGCGGGTGGGGCCATGCTGACTCCGCTATTGCTTCCGTGGCTCCCCGGAAGGGCTTTTTCCATGAAGGGTATGGCCGCAGGTTTTTTGGTTTTCGTAGTGCTAATCACTTGGTGGTATATTGTTAATGGCCATCAACTGAGTCTTATTCATGTCTTAGCGTATTTGTTCATCATTTGCTCTGGTTCTTCATTCGCCGGTATGAATTTTACCGGATGTTCCACGTATACCTCTTTATCTGGAGTCAAAAAGGAGATGCGCATAGCCGTGCCCATACAGATTGCGGCCGCTGTTATAGGTTTTGGCGCCTGGTTTGGCGCGGGCTTCATCTCTTAGGAGGTTTAGATCATGCAGAAATTAACATATTTGAAGGACGTAGTAACTCTTAGCCTTAACAAAGAAAAATGCACATCGTGTGGGGTTTGTCTTGAGGTTTGTCCCAGGAATGTACTGGCTAGAAACAATGGGTCTGTTGATGTAGTGGACCGAGACGCATGCATTGAATGTGGCGCTTGCGCTTTGAATTGTCCCTTCGGCGCTATTTCTGTAAAAGCAGGGGTTGGTTGCGCCATGGCCGTTATAAATTCCGCTTTGGGCAGAAAAGGGTCCTGTTGCTGTACTACCGAGACGAAAGACTACAATATGGATAAACAGCCCGGCTCGTCATGTGGTTGTTGACAAGTTTTTCATGAACCAATCGACAGACATCGGCGAAGTAATCTCCATCATGGGTAGTGTTGTCGATGTGTCTTTTCGACGAGGGCTTCCAGCGCTATATTCAGTGCTCCACACAGGGGACAAGTCGGATATCGTAATAGAAGTAGTGAATCATCTCGATGCGCAGACAGTGCGAGGAATCGCTTTGACTTCCACGAGAGGTCTTGCGGTGGGAACCAACGTCGTTGACACGGGAGCGCCCCTCAAGGCCCCGGTGGGCGACAAGATTAGAGGCAGAGTATTTAATGTTTTCGGACAAACCATAGATGGGAAAGGGGATATCGATGGATGCGCATGGCGGTCCATTCACCGCGACCATGTTCCCTTAAATCGCCAGGATACCTCATCAGCGGTCTTCGAAACCGGAATCAAGGTAATCGATGTTCTGGCTCCCCTCGAACGAGGCGGAAAGGCTGGTCTGTTTGGGGGGGCGGGTGTTGGCAAAACCGTCCTGATCATGGAATTGATTCACAATGTTGTGGCCAGATATGGCGGTGTGAGCCTGTTTTGCGGTATAGGCGAGAGATGCCGTGAGGGAGAAGAACTCTACCGTGAAATGGAACAAGCCGGAATACTGGGCAACACAGTCCTTGTATTTGGACAAATGAACGAGCCGCCTGGGGCAAGGTTTAGGGTAGGGCACACCGCTCTGACGATGGCTGAGTACTTTCGTGATGACGCGAAACAGGACGTTTTTGTACTCATTGATAACATATTCAGATTTATTCAGGCTGGGATGGAAGTTTCCGGTCTTCTCGGGCAAATACCGTCGCGTCTCGGATACCAACCAACGCTTGCCACGGAACTTGCTCAACTGGAAGAACGGATATGTAATACTACTTCAGGATCCATAACATCGGTTCAGGCTGTTTATGTGCCTGCCGATGATTTCACTGACCCTGCGGCGGTCCATGTTTTCGGGCATTTGTCCGCGTCAATCGTATTATCTCGAAGACGATCATCTGAAGGACTTTACCCGGCGGTAGATCCTCTACAGTCCAGCTCCAAGATGCTTGTCCCACAGGTAGTTGGAAAACGACACTATGAATTGGCTCAGGAAATCAGAGCGACATTGGCTACTTATGAAGAGCTCAAAGACATTATCGCGATGTTGGGAATAGAAGAGCTATCACAAACTGATCGTCAAGCAGTTTACCGGGCCCGGAGGCTGGAGAGGTTTTTTACTCAGCCTCTATTTGTTACCGAAAGATTTACCGGGATGGCGGGTCGTTCCGTGATTCTCGAAGACGCCCTTAATGGTTGCGAGAGAATTCTGAACGACGAGTTTTCCGGATTTCCTGAAAATGCCCTGTACATGATCGGGAAAGTCGACGAGGCCAAAAAGTTATGAGGCTTAAAGTGGTCCTCCCGACTGATATCGTGATTGACAAAGAGGTAGTTAAAGTAATTGCTGAAGCCGAGAATGGTTCATTTTGTCTGTTGCCACGTCACATAGGTTTTGTGTCAGTTTTGGTTCCCGGGTTGCTTTCATATGTTCGTCCTGGAGGGCAGGAAGAGTTTGTAGCTGTTGACAAAGGGATACTGGTAAAGTGTGGCCCGGATGTTGTTGTTTCAACAGGCCAGGCATTGGCAGGCGCTGATCTTGGCATGCTGAAGACGGCAATTGAAAATAAATTCAATCTGATGGATGAACGGCAGAAAAAAGCCAATTCAGCCGTAGCAAAACTTGAAGCTAATCTGGTGAGAAGGTTCCTTGAATTGGAGCGCCATGGATAACGACG
>JBMFSZ010000080.1:0-11379 GCA_049967315.1 Desulfomonilaceae bacterium | reverse complement strand
TGGTCGACGGTCAAGGTATTCCACTGGGAAGCCTTATCGAATCTGCCTCGCCTGCGGAAGTGAGACTGGCGGAAAAGACTCTGGCTCAGATCAGAGTCCCTCAACGTCGTAAGGGGCGTCCAAAAACCAGACCAGTCAGAGTGATTGCCGACAAGGGATATGACAGTGATCCTCTGAGAAAAAGACTCAAAAAACGGGGGATAACACTGTTGTCTCCTTACAGGAAAAACCGAAAGAACAAAAGGAAACAGGACCATCGGATGAAAGATAGATACGCCCGGAGATACAAAGTCGAAAGGACGTTCGCTTGGCTCGGCTCCTTCCGACGCCTTGTGGTGAGATACGAACATAATGTCTCTGTCTATACCGGATTCTTTCACATTGCCTGTTTCTTGATTACTATGAGGTGGCTGTGATTTTTGAAACCAGCTCTAGTATTCAGTCTCAGGCTCAAGTGCTTAAGATAGCTGATGTCAGTATGACTGATATTTCTAACAAGTCCAAAAAAATAAAATCAGTATTGGATGAATTCCGGAAATCCCAATCTCAGCCGACCCAGAAAATGACCGCATTAACCGCTGAGCTGAGAAAACTCGAGGAAAGCCTTGAAAAAGGAAAATCAACTCTAAAGGAAGAAGAAAAAAATAAAATTGAAGATCAAATGAAATCCAAATACCAGGATCTTCAACAAGAACAGCAGAATTTTAGATCCAAGCTTTTGGAACAACAAAAGAGCATCAACGACAGCATGATGGCTGAAATTAACCAGGCTGTGGCGAAGGTAGCTGAAAAAGAAGGGATATCCGTTGTTTTTCTAAAAGAATCGATAATTTATTCAAAGGATGTTCCAGACATAACAGATAAGGTGATAGGCTATCTTGACTCTTCTGCGAAAAGTCCAGCTAAAAAATAACCATGCAAGCTGTACTAGTATGAGAGAACATAAGGCTGAAAGATTTCTAATCCCGTTCCTATGAATCTAACAAGATGCCGGTTATTGGATACGAGGGTCTTGTCTGCCGCTGACAACATGGCCCTCGATAATATTATTCTGGAAGAAATTTCATCCGGCCACTCTCCGACGACTTTTAGATTTCTACAATTCAAACCTGCAGCCGCTTTGGTTGGCTATAACCAGGATGTGAACCTGGAAATCCGCGTAGATTTTTGTGAAACTCATAAAATTGACATCAATCGGCGTATCACAGGTGGGGGAGCGATTTTATTCCAAGAATCGGCGCTTGGTTGGGAAATTTTTGGAGCGCCCGGAGATTCCCCATTTCGTGGGCAATACGAAGACATTCTCAATCACATCTGTTCCATCGCAGCGCGAGCATTATCAAGGCTGGGAGTTGATGCTCAATTCAGACCGCGAAATGATATTGAAATAGATGGGCGTAAAATATCTGGAACTGGCGGAGCCTTTGTACCTGGAGCTATGATGTTTCAGGGGACCGTACTAGTTGAAAATGAAACAGAACTTTTCCTCAAGGCATTGAGGGTTCCAGTAGAAAAATTGAAAAAGCGTGAAATAGAATCTCTCATGCAGAGAATTTGTTTTTTAAATGATACTGTTTACCCACCGGTGGGTGTAGACGATCTGAAAGAGTGTTTTGTGTCCGAATTTTCTAATGCCTTAGGGATGGATTTCTATTCTGGAAGTTTGACGGCGAGAGAAGCAAAGCGATTAGAAAAGGAAAGGGATTTCTATTCAAGTCCGGATTGGATATATTCTCGTTCCCGTCCAAAATTTGAAGGGGAACCTGTACGTTCAATTGGTCAGAGCCCAGGTGGTTCCATTCGGAGCCATCTCTGGCTTGCCCCTGGAGGAAAAAGAGTACGACAAGCTCTAGTAACCGGGGATTTCTTTACAATTCCCCAACGATTGTGTTTCGATCTTGAATCGTTTCTGGTTGGATCTCCCATTACCAGAACTGCTCTCCAGCAAAAAGTAATATCTTTTTTCGAGTCTTGTGACGGCAAAATTTCCGGGGTTGATCCACAAGAGATTGCTGAAATAATAGCCGAAGCGGCGGACAGGTTAAGCTTATTAAAACTGGATTTCAGTTTGCCTGAAGTGAATGAACTATTTTTTGTCAATTTACGTCCACAAGACTTGAACGGTCATAAAGCGAAATATTTACTTTTGCCATATTGTTCAAAAAATCTGGATTGCGATTTCCGTGATATTCAAGGCTGCTCTGAATGCGGGGCTTGCGAAATTGGATATTTCTATACCTTAGCCCGGAAATATAACCTTGAGCCATTAACCATTCAAAGTTTCGAACATTTAATGTCAACTCTTGATGAAAAAGTCAGTCGAACTGAAAACCTATATATAGGTTCCTGTTGCGAGGCTTTTTATTCAAAGCACAGACTTGAAATGGAGGCGGCTCCGGCGTCTGGTGTGCTAGTAAACATTGATTCCACAACCTGTTACGATCTAGGTAAAGGTACAGACGCTTACAAAGGCAAATTCGACAACAAAACTTTTCTCAATATCAGTTTAATGAAAAAAATTATAAGGTTGATTAATGGCGAAACTACTTGAGTGTGATGTCCTGGTGATAGGAGCTGGACCAGCAGGGTCTAGGGCGGCTATGAGAGCTGCCTCCGAAGGGTTAGAAGTAGTACTTGTTGATAGTAAGACCAGACTGGGGGAAAGACCACACTGCGGCGAATTCGTACCCTATCAGATCTTTTCGGAATTCTCTTTGAACAGGGGTTCCATAGTCCATAAAATCAATAACCTCGAAACCCTGTTAGTGGAAAATAGACTTGAATCTAGATTCAAAAGCAATTTGATCCAATCAAGTGGATTTATCGTTGATCGGCCTAAATTCGACCGCTATATGGCCATAGAAGCGGCTATAAGTGGAGCCCTTACAATGTCATCAACGACTTTTTCAGCTTTCACGGACAAAGGCTGCATCGTCAAATCATCCCGTGATGAATTTCTGGTGGAGGCTAAATTTATCATAGCGGCGGATGGGGCCCGCTCGTCAGTTAGAAAAAAGCTGGGCCTGTTGACTGCTGATTGTGTAGAAGGGCGCCAATTTGAAACTATTATTTCAAATACCTGTAGTTCAAATGCTATGGTTTTTTTGGATCAAGAATTCTTTTGCGGTTATGGGTGGCTATTTCCCAAGGGGACCACAGGTAACATTGGAGTCGGATTACTGCCCAAAGATGGACTCGCATCTAGTGAATCGCTGGAAAATTTCCGAGAAATGTTGCTGAAAATGGGTTTAATCAAACCGGGCTGGATAGCGAGGACTAGCGGTTTCATTCCTGCATTTGGAATAAGATTCCCTGTTATCGTAGACAACATACTCTTTGTTGGGGACGCTGCGGGGTTAGCGCATCCAATTACGGGCGCTGGCATTGCTCCTGCCGTTTATTCGGGTGATGTTGCAGGGGATTTGGTGGCCAAAGCCGTTAAAAGTGGTAATTCCTCAATAGTTTCCAAATATCAGGACGTCATCTTATATAGATACGGTGGATCTTACAAACATGCTTTATCTAAAAGGAGGATTCAGCTCGAATCCTGGGAATCAAAGGACTTTGCTGAACTTTGTAACCGTACCTGGATCTCCTTTAAAGGTTACAAGAAACGAGAACGGCAATTTTGAGCGAGACCGAACCCCTAATAACTGAAGCATGGCGGTTGTCAAGGTCTTTGCATGGAAATGACCTGACTATCTATCAGCCTGGCATGTTCGTCATCAACGGACGAAAAGGAGCATATCACTCAGTATCAATTACGGGAACCCGGTGTGATTTGTCATGTGATCATTGTGGGGGGCAATTATTATTAAACATGCAGCCTGCGACCGTTCCTGAAGATCTGGTAAAATTTGCTCTTAGGGCTGATTCCAGAGGTGACGCAGGGATCCTCATTTCAGGAGGCTGTGATAGCAATGGCGCCTTGCCATGGTCTCATTTCATTAAAGCGGTGGAAGAAATTAAACAGAGGACAAGCCTGATTGTAACGGCCCACACAGGCCAGATCGATCTGAAAACTGCGAAAGCCCTAAAAAGGGCAGGAGTAGACCAAACTTTAATTGATGTGATTGGCGATGATTCGACAGCTAGAGAAATATTTCATTTGAGAAAAGGAACGAAAACTGTTTACCAATCGATGGATAATTTATATGCGGCAGGCCTAGAAGTCGTGCCCCACATCCTTTATGGAATCCATTATGGTCTAGAAAAAGGTGAACAGAATGCTCTGGATATGATTTCCAAATACTGTCCATCGAAATATGTTATTGTGGTTTTTACGCCAATGAAGCACACGCGAATGGTTAATGTCAAACCGCCTGCTGCAAAAGATGTCGCACGATTTATAGCTCGGGCAAGAATTAGGATACCAGAGGCCAAAAGTTCACTGGGGTGCGCGAGACCCGGGGGGGAATACAGGAAGGAACTGGATCTACTGGCTATCAAGGCAGGTGTCAATTCACTAGCTGTCGGATACGAATACGTTGCTGAAATGGCCGTCAAACTCGGTTTAAACGTAATTCACAAATATACGTGCTGTTCACTGGATTAGTTTACAGAACAAGATGTTAACACTAATTCGATTGCCTTTAGACATGAAAAGGAAAACAACCAGTTAAAATGTATTCAAAACACATGTCCGCGCAGGAAAGTCCTGAATATTTAAGGGTGTCACTAGCAGCCGCTATGACTTTAGATTTCGTCCCCGGGTTATTTTACAGAGGAGCTCGATTAGGCTGCATAAATGTTTTGCTCAATTATTCTGACGGCTGTAGAGCAAACTGCGCTTTTTGTGGCTTGGCTTCCCAGAGACAGCCAGTCAAATCCGGCAAGAGCTTTATTCGGGTACCATGGAGAATTTATTCGACTGACGAAATTATAGAAGCTATTAATAAAGCGCCTGATTATGTGAGTCGGGTTTGCATTTCTATGATCACTCACCCGAAAAGTAAAAACGATACAATTGCGGTGTGCAAAGAAATAATTAGCCGAACTACTTTGGCGGTTTCTCTATTGATAACTCCTACGCTTCTGACCTGGAAAGATCTCGTTGCGATGAAGGAAGCCGGGGCTGAGCGAATAGGAGTGGCAATAGATGCCGCCACTGAGGATTTGTTCAAAAGATTGAGGGGTAAACCAGTCAATGGGCCCCATGATTGGAACAAATACTGGGAGATCTACGGTCAAAGTTTGGAAATTTTTGGAAAAGGAATGGTGGGCGTTCACCTCATATGTGGTATCGGGGAAACCGAACGAGAGATGGTTTCTGCTATTACAAGAGCCAAAGAAATGGGTGGATCTACCCACCTATTCTCATTTTTCCCAGAACAGGGGTCTGCAATGCAATCGATGTGTCCACCTCCAATCGGAAAATACAGGAGGATACAGTTGGCACGATGGTTGATTGATAACGATAAAATTAATCCGAGGTCCATATCCTATGATATCGAAGATCGAATAATTGGTTTCGGAATTGGATCAGATAAACTAGAGGAATATGTTAAAACAGGTCATCCTTTTGAGACTTCAGGATGTCCTGGCCCTGATGGTAGGGTAGCGTGTAATAGACCATACGGGAACGAAAAGCCGGGTCCAAATATCCGGAATTTTCCATTTACCCCCAACCCACAAGACGTCGAACAGATACAAGCTGAAATTTTAAGATATGAATAAGTATCGAATAAAACGGAATCTTGAGCCTTTTAAAAAAAGGCTCAAGATTTTTGAAGCTTATGGCTGGAAAAGTTTCACGCTTATGCCGTTAGGATCCACAAGAGAAGCATAATTTACGCCATCCATCGTTCCATTTTTTTCTACAAAGTGGAACCCTTTGGCCTCAAGTTCACTAATGGACTTTGTAAGACTTTCAACTTTGAGGCTCATCCCAGGCACACTGTTATTGGCAGAGTCCCTATGGGGGGATCTTTTATAGATTATCTCAAGTTTATAAGGCGTGCCTTCCTTTTCCATAGAAAAGACATCTAAACCAGATGAAAGCCCATCGGAGGTCCTGAAACCCAACTGTCGGTAAAATGCTATTGTAAGTTCGGGTTGAGCCGTGGGAATGTTAATAGTAAAGGGATAATCTTCGAAAGAAGATTTAACGAAGCTAGATGATTCCGCCTCTGTATTGTAAGCAATGAGCAGAGCGAAAACAATCAAAAACATAATCGAGCAAGTGAATCCGAGAAACAGCCTTTTAGCGTGGCCTGCCGGCAGCCTCATGCTCGTCCAACCTCCTGAATCAGAAGTACAACAAAATGAAAATCACTATCCTTTTTCCTGAAAGGCAAAAAGAACATACACAAAACAGATGATAAAATCAAGAATAATATTAATAGAATAGTTTTTTGCTCGGTATGTTGGTGTCTAGAAGACGCTTTAGAAAGCATTAAATAGCTAAAAAACATAAGTAATTAATATAATAAAACGTTTACAATGTTTATAACAATAGTTAATGGAAACTCAGAAAGGATTCAACAATTTCTTTGTGAAATTAGATGATTTGTTTGAATTAAGATATCCTAAAGCAATTTTGACTTCATTATCATTCCCAATCTGATTCATGTCTAAAGAGGGTAATTTCCCTCGACCCTTTTCCGGTTCATTTCTGATCAACACATCGGGTTGGATGCCGGCCGCTTCAATGTTGCGGCCATTTGCAGTAAAATAATGGGCGGTAGTCAACCTTAAGGCCAAGCCAGGGTGAATAGAAAAAATGTCCTGAACGCTGGCCTTACCAAAACTCCTTGTGCCAATGATTATTGTGTTGTCGCGACTTTGAAGAGCTCCAGCCAAAATTTCGGAGGCACTGGCTGTCCCTCTATTGATCAACACAATTACCGGCAGAGCACCAAATGGGGCGGAGCCACTTGCGAGAAACTGCTTATTAAGTTTGAACTCTCTACTTTTTAACGAAGTGATCGTTCCCGATTTCAGAAAAAGATCCGAGATTCTAATGGCCTCGGCAAAAAGGCCTCCAGGATTGTCCCTTAGGTCCAAAATCAGGCCGCGGAGGTTCCCATGAGATAAGGATTTCATTTTATTAATAGCCTTTAATACCTCGTCTCTAGTATCTTTTTGAAAATTAACTATTCTTAGATATCCAATATTTTCGTTTAACAATCTTGATCTGACTGAAGACGCTTTAATCCAGGTTCGTCTAAGCTTGACATCATGGATTTTTTCTGTAGCTGGATCTTTAATTCTAAATCTGACCTCCGAACCCGATGGACCGCGAACCATTTTTAAAGCCTCAAGCAAAGTCAAACCATGAAGAGGGACACCATCAATTTCAAGGAGTTTGTCTCCTGCCCGGATACCAGTTCGATAGGCTGGAGAGCCGTCAAACGGTGATATAACAACATAGTCACCGTCACGAAAACCAACAACCATTCCAACGCCGGCAAATTTTCCTGATGCCGCAATTCTGAGTTCGTTGATCATTGCGGGATCTAGAGTAGACGAATAGGGGTCTATGTCCCGTAACATCATATCCATCGCCTTAAGAGAAAGTTTGTCCGGATCGTAACCACATCGGGAAGATACGATCATAATAGAATCAGAGAAACAACGCCGCGGATCATAGGGACAATTTTCAATTGAGACCAGGTTGTCCTGGCAATACGGTGGGGTTATGAAAACCAGTTTCTTTATGGCATTTTTCAGTAAAGTATCTTCGGAAAGCTTCGAGACAAAATTTTGCTCGACAAGGTTTAGAATGTGAAAAAAATCGGGCAGAAATTGGTCGCTGTAGGAATCCACATCGGCAACGACAGAGGATTCTTGATATGGTTCTTCATGAGAATCACGATGATTTGATGCAATAGATACTCGGCATGTGAACACTAAAAATAGCGAAACAAAGATGAAGCCTGTAATGACTGACCAGGTCGACTGGGATTCGCAAAAGTAATCAGCTTTCTGGAAAATGTATTCCTGAATTCTGGCAGTCAGGTTTGTGACCGAGCGCTTTTTAACAGCAAAAATAAAATGTTTAACCATCAGGCTTTCCGCAATAGTGATATTTCCAAAACATTTCTGGTATTAGCTTCGATGCCGTAACCAGCGCAACGCTTTACTCCAGAGGCCCAGATTATTTCAGACCCCTTTAAAAGCACAGGAAGCGCTCGTCGGTCAATGTGAGAAATTTTGGAGTCTATAAAAAGCTTCTTAAGCTTAACCGGATTGTTCCTGCCCCATGGGGTCATCCTGTCTCCTGGCTTGAACGGGCGAACTACTAACGGGAATGATACTTTGTCCGCGTCAAAAAAAACTCTAGAACGGTCAACAGAAATTTCCGGGCGTCTTTTCGTAATTTCAGATATTTTGAAGTCAAGATATATTTCCGATTGTGGTATTTGGATACAGCCTGGTTTTGTAACTTTCAGAGAATACGTTGGGACGATTTCGTCTTCGAACCTTGAAATTCGAGCGATGCCATAGTCTTTGATAAAAATCAGGCCATGCGGAAGTTTGAGTCGAACGTATTTTTTGGGGATCTTTAGGCCATTGAGTATTCCCTCAATCTGCAATCTGGACCATCTTGAATTTGCTCCTGACATATCAAACAGGACGGACCTCACTAGCCGGGAAGTCAAAGGCACTGGAAGAGAATTTATTTTTGAAACGTCTATCTCAACACTTTCTCCTACCTTTTTGATACATTGCCAATATGACTCATTGGCCAAGCTTTGCAAAAGGTCTTCATCTTCGCGGAGGAGCTCTATCGTTCGTAGAAGAGGAGTCCGAAAATCTGGGAATCGCTCAGCCATGGCCGGAATGATACGATTTCGAATAAAGTTTCTATCTGTTTCCAGATTGAGATTACTTTGATCTATTACGTAATCTTTGTTTCTCTCTTTAAGGGCTTCCAGTATTTGTGATTTGCTCAGTTTTAATAAAGGGCGAATTATGTTTCCCCGTTTAAATGGGATACCAGCCAAGCCCGTCAATGATGAGCCCTGGAACAATCTGAAAAAAAGAGTCTCTATGACATCATCGGCATTGTGGGCAGTGGCTATTTTTCGTGCTCCAAAATGTATTCGGGTCGCTTCAAGAAAAGCATACCTCGCAAATCGCCCTGCATGTTCAACGCTGATTTTCTTTTGCATGGCAATTCCACGGACGTCAACGCGCTTTCCGCAAAATTCAATCCCTAAAGATTCGGCGAGACCTTTCACAAATTCGAATTCATACTTGGATTCTTCTCTTATGCAATGGTCCAGATGAGCTATGACTAACCAATAATCGAACTCTCTTTGCAATTCTAACAAAACGTGAGTCAGAGCCACAGAGTCCGGTCCACCCGAGACGGCTAGAACTATGCCATCACCAGCCTGGATCATCCTATGGGAAATCAAGGTTTGCCTGACCACACTCAGGTTGTTGTTTTTGTCACAGTTAACGCCCATTGCTCAACATATGAAAAACTGGAAGCATGACAAATGACATTTAAAATTACTGATAGAAGAGTAGCTGTTAGTAAAGACCTCGGGAAATAAGGCGTAAAATCTCCGAGGTCTTTGATAAGAAGTGTTGTTTTATTCGGCCAGTTCTATCGATGTACAAACTCCGCTTTAGATTTTGCCCCTTTTTCGACGAAATTCTTCAATCCTATTCTGTTGTCTTCTATGGTCCAACATTGGCCAAAAAGTCGAGCTTCATTTTTGAGTCCGTCCTCCAGAGTCATTTTCCCACCTTCTAGTATAGCTCTGACGGCTAGGGCATCGATTGCTCTGGATAGATGTCCAATGTCAACATCAGGAAGTTTGTCCGGAGAATTAGGTACTGGTCCCATTTCCATACGTTTTGGAGTGACTTTGCCACTTGAAATATCTTTAGCCAACTCTATGGCCCTCTCCAGGACATCGCCGTCCACTTCTTCGTCAATTAAACCGTACTGGAGGGCCTGGGAAACTGAAATCGGTCTCGCTGTTCTGATCATCTCAGCGGCTCGTTCGAATCCCACAATTCGAGGCAAACGTTGGGTACCACCCATTCCGGGGATTAAACCTAGGTTGACTTCAGGTTGTCCAGCGAAAAATTTTAATCCCTTGAGAGCAACTCGGGCGGTACAACACATTGCCAATTCACAGCCACCACCCAGAGCGAAACCATTCATAGCCGCAACTACCGGTTTGCCGAGTTTTTCGAGTTGTGCCGACGCTACCTGACCTACGCGTGCAAAACTCTCTCCCTGAGCTGGTTCAGTCAAGCCCGCCATCTCTTTGATATCCGCACCAGCAACAAACGCCTTGGATCCAAAACCTGTCACTACAACGGCTTTAATTTCTGGGTCGTTTCTGATTACATCGCAATAATTGGTTAACTCTTTGAATACCTTACTAT
Organism: Desulfomonilaceae bacterium; assembly: GCA_049967315.1. Lineage (GTDB taxonomy): Bacteria > Desulfobacterota > Desulfomonilia > Desulfomonilales > Desulfomonilaceae > CAJBEZ01. Next base: position 1,026 of record JBMFSZ010000080.1, on the reverse strand, counting down.
TAAGAGCATTTAAGGCCTTGGGTCGTCTGATAGTAATTATTCCAACATCACCTTTCTTTTCGAAAAGCACATCCAATATCTCCCAAGGCTTTCCGGAGTTAGCCTGTTCCTTCAATTTCTTTGATACAGGCATGGGAGGGTATTTCCTGGCAAAGTTTTCAACTAGTTCCAATGCCCTATCTATACCAATAGAGTTCATAAAACTAAAAGGAGGCTTCATGTCGAGCGCTACGCTAATAAGCAGATCAAAATCACTCGTAGTGATAATATTTCCATCAAGCATGTCACAAACTATAGCGAAGTAAGCTCCCATAAGCTCTTCGGTAATTTGTTTTTCATTTTCTGGTGATACTTCAATTTTCTCGCCTCTTCCTGGTACAACCCAGTTAGATTTGGATTCGACCAATTCCTTAAGACAATCCGGAACCTTGAACCATTTGTTTAGTCTCTCATGCATTTCTGAAAGACCGTGCGCAGTTATAGGATTGCCACCGGTCAAATTATGAGCAGTGAAAGGACCAACTGTAAGCCCCAACGCCTTGGACGCTACAAAATCAACCTGTTTCGTATCGCCGAGCCCTGTTTCAACGCACTGTATACAAGCCAGAAGCAAACCTTCAAAAACCGGATCCACCGCATAACCGTATCTCGATCCCACCTTAATCGGAATTTTGCCGATTTTTTCATAAAATCTCATCGTGAACTCGGTAGTTTCTGGCGCAGTTCCCTTACCGGGAATGATCTCAATCGCGGGATTTCGTTCGGCGGGAAAAAAGTAATGGGTACATAATGACCGGCCCTTGAATTTGAGCTCATCGAAAATTCGTTCTGGCTCCAGATGTGAAGAGTTACTGGTCAAAATAGTGTCCTGAGAAACAAGCGCCTCCACCTGATTAAAGATTCTTTTCTTCAAAGGGAGATCTTCGGTGGCCGCTTCCACAACCAAATCAGAACCTTTTAGCTCATTGTAGTCCGAGGTAAACATGACATGGTTTTTCATTCCGTTGACTTCGTCAGGTTTAAATG
>JBMFSZ010000079.1:0-11400 GCA_049967315.1 Desulfomonilaceae bacterium | reverse complement strand
AGCGGGAATTGGCCCTGATATTATTGGAAAATATCAATAACGGCTTCGAAAAATTCTTTTTGAGGGCAAAACTACCGACACACAGAAATTGGCTTTTCAGCACAAACTCAAAGTCAATGGCAGGGGTTGCCTCACAAAAACCTTAGGCCCACTTGGTCCTGTTAAATCCGGCATGTTTCTGTGAATTTGACTTTCTCTGGTTTTTGGGCGCCTGAGGAGCCCGACCTCTTTTGTTCATCAAACATTCCCAAGAGCAATAACCGTACACGGAGTAGGTCATGGTCTGGTTTGCCGAGAATTCTCGTCCACAAGTTTTACATCGTTCCAAAATATTCCCTCCTGTTAGGAAAATATACTTCTTTGACGGCCTAAAATAACTGCAATTACGGCCGACAAAAGATTGTTTGCACTGACGAATAAGTTTTCAAGAAAACGTGAGAATCTTTATTTAGGTCTTCTGCGGTCCTGATACTTCAGTAACCACAATCGCTTTAAGTCGAACGTCTTTACGGATCACCCTTTTAAATCAGAGTCGAGATTGTTGAAAAAGGTTCGAGCGATGTAGAAATTTCTCTATCTAGATCCAAGGTCGCGAATCATTAATTAATAACGATTTCAAATACCATGCTACCGGCCAACGACCGATCAGCCAGTAAATTGCTTGATGGTGGGCCCGTCGGGAAAATTCATGAACCATATTCGGTCGGCATTGTTATCATCGGCAAGCGTTTATGTCAAATAATGAATTGCAATTTATAAAAAAATTGTTTCCTTTGTCCCAATGATGTATAAAAAGAAGTTTGAGAGCGCGCTCAACTCGAGTCCGCTATTAAATTTAATTTAACCGGTCTTATGCCAAACGCTAGTGTTAAGTAGTGAATTGTGCGATTTTTTCAGTCAATATTTCGAGCAAATGTATGTTGTTCTGTTGATCAGAATTCATGGCTGACGCGTTATATATGGAATTTACGTTCAAACCGGGATTGATTTGCTACGCGTTTTTGTCCAACCGACTGAGCGCTCGGGTTTTATTAATCCCTATTTTTCAGGAGCATAGATATGCCTAAAATGAAGTCATGCAGAGGCGCCGCGAAAAGATTCACAGTACTGAAAGGTGGAGGAATAAAGAGGAAAAAGGCTTATCATAGCCATATTCTTACTTCAAAGACCACGAAGAGGAAAAGGGGCTTGAGGCAATCTGCATTCATAAGCCCTCAGGACGCTGGGCAGATCAGAAGATTGTTGCCGTACGGCTAAATCTTTATTAGCATTTAAAGAAACGAGAATTACCGCTGGCAGGGGCCGAAACATGTAGAAGCCTCTGCCGTGTTTTTGATGAGAAGAGTTTTTCAAGGAGTTCATTATGTCGAGAGTAAGATGTTCGCCCGCCAGTAGGGCAAGGCGAAAAAAGATAATGAAGGCGGCAAAGGGTTATGTAGGTGGCAGAAGCCGGACGTTGAAGCAGGCCAAGGAAACAGTCGAAAGGGCGCTTTGTTACGCGTACCGAGACAGAAAAGTTCGCAAGAGAGATTTTCGAAGCTTGTGGATAACCAGGATAAACGCCGCTTGCAGACTGAACGGCCTGCCTTATAACCGGTTCATGGAAGGCCTCAGGAAGGCTGGTATGGTTCTGGACAGAAAGGTCCTGGCTGATATAGCGGTCGCTGACCCAGCGGTTTTCTCCGGTATGGTTCGTCAAGCGCAGCAGGCCTTGCAAATATAAATCGACCTCACGCAGTCTCTAGTCTTTGAATCCTGCCGTTAATGTCTGGGACCTCAAGGTTTGCCTGTACAGATGTTTCGGAAGGATGTTCTTATGTTTGCAGTCTGTTTTTCGGGACATGAATTTGCGCTAGGCGCCATGTTACGTTCTGGTAACGAATCTTGAGAGAGGGTCTTCAACACATGAAGGATCAGCTGGAATCGCTTAGGGCCTCTACGATTGATCTTGCGGGACGAATTGTTGATATCAAGGCTCTAGAGGATGCGAGGATCAGAATTCTTGGACGAAAAGGTGAATTAACCGTCATCCTGAGGGGACTAAAGGACCTTCCTGTTGAAGAACGTTCCACAATAGGTCAACTTGCCAACAAGATCAAACTCGAATTGGAAGCGTTATTCGACGCGAGAGAAACCCATTTGCGCAATGAGATTGAGCGTGCCCAGATCGTCAAGGAGTCCATAGACGTCACCCTGGCGGGCAGACGAATGGGTCTGGGCAATTCTCATATCCTGAACAGGGTTACAAATGAACTGGTAGAGGTTTTTTCGGGATTGGGATTCCAGTTGGCAGAAGGGCCTGAAGTTGAAATTGACTACTATAATTTCGAAGCCTTGAATATACCAAAAGATCACCCCGCTCGGGACATGCAGGACACATTCTATTTTTCTGAAAATGTTCTGTTGAGAACTCACACTTCCCCAGTTCAGATCCGCACGATGGAGAATCGTAAACCACCGGTCAAAGTAATTTGCCCAGGGAAGGTTTACAGACGTGACGCGGACGTAACTCATTCCCCCATGTTTATGCAGATAGAAGGCCTTTGGGTCGACAAAGAGGTTTCGTTTTCCGATTTAAAGGGTGTGTTGACGGCATTTGTGAGGGAATATTTCGGAGACAAGCTTGATTTACGGTTTAGACCGAGTTTTTTCCCATTCACGGAACCATCTGCGGAAGTTGACATTCAATGCGTCATTTGTGGTGGGTCAGGCTGTAGAACCTGTTCGTTCACCGGTTGGCTTGAAATCCTTGGGTCAGGTATGGTGGATCCTGCTCTTTACAAATTCGTAAAATACGATCCTGAAGTTTACAGTGGTTTTGCGTTTGGTCTCGGTATTGAGCGAGTGGCGATGCTCAAATATGGGATACCGGACATAAGATTGTTTTACGAAAATGATGTCCGATTCCTTAACCAATTCTAATTTAGGTTTGCACCTTCGCACAGTTCGTAGAGCTTATTTGAAAAAACTTCCGGACTTAAGTTGCCTCTCCTGAAAAAATCTAACAATGAACAACAGAAATCCTAGATAGAGGTGAAGCTATGCTCGTCAGCTTAAACTGGCTGAAGGAGTTCGTAGACATCAATATTACTCCCAATGAAGTAGCCGAAGTCTTGACTATGGGCGGGATAGAAATCGAATCCCTTAATCGTGTAGGGTCAGAACTAAAATCATGCTTTACGGCCAAAATCGAGAACGTTTACGCCCATCCTAAATCTGACAAGTTGAAACTTGTCGACATCAATATCGGATCACGGACCGAGACAGTCGTCTGTGGCGCTCCAAACGTTAGAGCTGGACTGGTGGTGGCTTACGCTCCAGACGGGGCAAACCTGGCCTCTGGGATCAAAGTTTCCCGCCTGACGATCAAGGGAGTGGAATCTCGCGGCATGTTGTGCTCCGAGAAGGAACTGGGCCTTGGAGAAGATGCTTCAGGTTTGTTGGTCTTTGATAGAGCTACGCCCGTGGGGGTTCCTTTGACCGAAGCGTTTCCGGATGTCGAGGATGTTATCTTGGAAGTTTCTATTACTCCAAATCGGGGTGATTGCCTTTCGATTCTGGGAGTGGCCCGAGAGATTGCAGCGCTCACCGGAGTCAGCGTCAGGATGCCTCAATTTGCCGTGCTAGAATCAGATCAGAAAGCAAAAGATCATCTGGTCATAGAAGTTCCTGATTACGATTTGTGCCCTCGCTATGTAGCTAGGATCATAGAAAATGTTCAGGTGAGACCTTCTCCTTTTTCTACTCGGCTAAGGCTTTACAGGGGAGGGGTGAGACCGATATCGAATATCGTAGACGCTACCAACTATGTGCTTATGGAATGTGGGCAGCCTCTACACGCATTTGATTATTTTTCGTTAGACGGCCAGAAAATTGTGGTCAGGCGATGTTTGCCTGGGGAAATATTCCAGACACTGGACAAGTCTGAACGGCGACTTCCACCGGATTCGCTGATGATCTGCGATGGAAGCAAATCAGTTGCACTGGCTGGCATAATGGGCGGGCTCAATTCGGAAATCGTCGACACCACAAACAAAGTGGTTATCGAAAGCGCATGCTTTGAACGTTTTGGTATCCGGCGTACTGCCAAGGCGCTTGGTATGTCCACGGAGGCGTCGTTCAGATTTGAGAGAGGCATTGATCCTGAAGGTTGTGTCTGGGCTGCGAACCGAGTGAGCACTCTGATCCAGCAGTGGGCAGGGGGCCACATTTACTCCGGGACCATAGACGTTTATCCCGAACGGATTGTTAGAAACACCGTAAGGTTGCGAAAGTCAAAAATAGCGAGAACACTTGGACTCGATGTTTCTTTTCAGGACTCAAAGGCTTACCTGGAAGGGTTAGGGATAGTCGTAAGAGGTGTTGATGGGAATGGGGAGACCCTCGAATGTACCGCTCCGAGCTGGAGATGGGACCTGGAGAGGGAAATTGATTACGTGGAAGAAATTGCAAGGGTTCACGGTTTTCAAAATATCCCGGCCACGATGCCGCTTTGTAGGGCCGAACCGGATCGCACCAAACGGAATTTCAATCTGGTTAACAGGGTGCGAGATCTTATGGCTGCTTCTGGGTTCACAGAAATAATTACGATGTCTTTCATACCGGGCGCCTCGGCTGACCCATTCAAAGGGAATCCCGAAAAGGAGCCAGATCTGGCTTTACTTAATCCACTAACTGAGGATTTTGCGGTGATGCGTCGGTCCTTGTTGCCCGGAGTCATGGGAGCGTTAAAGAGGAACCTTAATTTCAAGAATGAAAACTTGAGGTTATATGAAATTGGAAGGGCATTTGTTCCTGTTTCTGGTTCGGAGACTCCTATAGAAGAACTGAGATTGACGGGAGCCGCTTGTGGATTGAGGCACCCAGATCTATGGCATTTTAGTAGGGGTGAGATTGATATACTGGGAAAAGTTGAAGTTCGACCAGAAGTTGACTTTTTCGACATAAAGGGCGCGCTTGAAAATATTCTGGAAGGTTTAGGCCTTGATGAGGTTCAGTTTATACCGAGTTCGAGACCGTTCCTGCATCCAGGTAAGTCAGCGGAGTTATTGGTAAATGATTTACAGATTGGGTACCTGGGCGAACTGTCCCCTGAGAAGACTAGAGAAATTGGTTTAAGTAAAAAAGTTCAAATCTTTGACATTTTTCTAGAGCCTATTTTTGTTCAATCGCGCAAGGATAAAGTTTTTAGGCCTATTCCCCGCTATCCTTTTATCGAGAGAGATATATCAATCATAGTTGAAACAAATTGTTCAGAAGATAAGATTAAACTCTTGATTTCACGCCTAGGGCATGATATCATTAATTTAGTGATCCTATTTGATCTATATCGTGGTGAATCGATTCCGGAGGGCCACAAGAGTATGGCGTTCCGAATCCGATATCAGGCCGAGGATCGAACCCTCACCGACGCTGAAGTCCAGGAGGTTCATTCCCGGGTGGTTGAGACTCTTATAAGAGAGCTTAATGCCACTGTGAGGGAATGAGAGTATTAAGGCTTTGTCGAATGCGGTTTGGTTGTAAGCTTATTGGCTTGCTGGTTTGGCGTTTGGTGGATTCTCATTTGGAGGGGTGGGTTTGCAATGACCATCGCAATTCCGGAGAAGCAGTATTTTAAAATTGGCGAAGTAAGCGAAATACTGAATGTTGAACCGTATGTATTAAGGTATTGGGAGTCAGAATTCAAAATTCTCAAGCCTACTCGTACCAGAGCTAGACAAAGGCTTTATCACAAGAGGGATCTTGAGCTCCTTCTCGAGATAAAGCACCTATTATACGATGAAAAATTTACTATAGCCGGAGCCAAGAAAAGACTCCAGGAGATGAAAAAGCAAGCGGCTGCAGAAAAGCGAGCCGCGAAAGCTCCAAAAGCCACTCGAGTTAAAGAGGAAATAAAGGCTCTTGAAAATCGAATGGAAAACGCTACATCGGATAGTCAATCCGATTATAGGGACTTGCTTATTGAGATAAAGAAAGAGCTCAAGGAACTTAGGATGATTCTGGAGGGCTAGCAAAAAAAGTTTTTTTGTTAGAATACATGTGCTTACTTGGTATCCAAGATTGACCAAAAATTTCCAAGGCTTACGCTATTTTCATCTGTGTTGCCGGCAAGTGTTATTGATCGCTATTTGAAGTGTGTAAGATAATCAGCCTTTAATTCTTTTCCCCAATTGGTTTATAGACAAATTAATCCTACCGGCTCAATTACTAAATGTCGAGTGATGGCAAGGAACCGGTTTTTAGCCGGTATTGCTTGCAGTTCGGCTAAAAATTATATATGTAGTAGGTTTTTCAATTTTTACAAAGATAAAAAGGGAGGTACAAGATGAACACTCCAATGCATTGCCCGGGATTCGAAGCCAACAAGAGTCTATCTTCATTTACGTGTAAATGCCCCAATTGTGGAACGGAAAAGGAAATCTTTTCCGATGAATTTGATCGAACCCACACCTGCAAGAATTGTAAGCAACCAATAGATTTCTCCAAATGTACAATTGAATCCAGCTCTTCAGGTTTGAAGTGACGAGGTAGCCCAAATCATCGAAAGCGGTAAATTGTGTGTTGAGCGATAGGTGATCGTCCCTGTATGGTCGAGAACAGGAGAAGAAAATCTCTTATGAGATGATTTCCCTTACGATGGCCTTGAAGCAGTCCCCCCTGTGAAACTCGTTAACAAAAAGGCCGAAGGAAGCGCAACCCGGTGATAATAGAATTACGTCACCGGCTGACGCTTGGTCATACGCACACAATACCGCTTTTTTCAGATCGTCAAAGATACCCAAAATTTTGTTTTTTGCGCCAAATAGAGCAAGGTCCGAGTGAAGGTTGGAAGTGGCTGATCCTTCCAAGAGGGCTATCCTGTAGGCTGTTCTGGATGCTTCTTCAGCAAACGGTTTGAGATCGAGTTTTTTGTCCGCCCCCCCAGCAATCAGGAATATTCTTTGCGCTTTCATGGATTTGAGGGCCATGATTCCCGCGATTGGTGTGGTACTCGTAGAATCGTTGACGAATCTAATTCCTCTGCAAGATCCTATGGATTCAAGCCGATGTTCAACGCCTGTAAAATTTTCCACAACTTCTCGTATAGTTCTTTCCTGGATCCCTAGTTTAGTGGCTAAACGCCAAACGGCGCCAACGTTAGAGATGTTATGGGGTCCAGGTATCTTCAGATTCAGGTCGACCGGTGTGTCGGTGTAGGAGAAAAAATCCCTTCCGGCCGGAGCTTCCGCATATAAGGCCCTAGTGGCTTCCTGATCTCCGTTGAAAAGGCAAAAATCGTCTCCACTCTGGTAAAGGTAGATTGCTTTCTTGTCCTCAACATAATCTTCCATTCCTGTGTATCGGTTCAAATGATCCGGATAGATGTTAGTAAAAACAGAGGCGTTTGGTGAAAGTTTGGCTTCGTGAAACCCCTGCAGTTGCCAACTGGATAGTTCCATCACAACGGTATCGCCTTGCTCTACCTCTGCCAAAAGGGGAAGGGTTGCCAAACCCATTATATTGCCAGCGAGGAATGTCCTAGGTTCAACTTGCTTCAATACCCTATATGCGATCTCGGTAGTTGTGGTTTTACCCCTGGTCCCCGTAATTCCAACCACCCTCCCGTTAAAATGTTTGCAGAAAAGGCTTTCATCCATCTCCACTGGAACCCCATGGTCTCTGGCCAGCTTAAGGAAAGGGGAAGATTTTGGCACATCTGCATTTCTCAGCACCATGTCGGTTTCGATAAAATCTTCGGGATCGTGCCCACCTACCTTTATGCGGACAGGCAAGTCCCTGAGATTTTCCAAAGAAGCCGCCAACTGCTCGCGACTTTTCAGGTCTGTGACAGTTACTTTAGCTCCTGACTTCACCAGGAAAAGCGTATCGTTCAGCCCGCGTCCGAGTAATCCCAATCCCATTACCGTAATTCTCTTCCCAGAAAAAATATTGGAGTATTTGTTCAACTTATCGAACCCCTCGATTTATAACCAGAACTTGCGATCAGGCCAGTCCCTGGAGTATTACAACATAAATGATCCCCCAACAAACGGCGCATCTGTTGCCCGTGGTAGCTCGTTTCAAAGCTCAGATAGTATATAGGGGCCGTCGTCAGTCACGGCGATGGAATGTTCAAAATGGGCCGACAATTTACCGTCTGCGGTAACGGCGGTCCACTCGTCGCTTAGAAGCTTGACCCGCCAAGATCCCTGGTTGACCATCGGTTCAAGCGCGAGGGTCATGCCTGCCAGAAGCCGGGGGTTGGTTCCAACACCAGTATAATTCGGGATTTGAGGTGGTTCGTGCATGTTCCGTCCGACGCCGTGTCCGACAAAATCCCTGACGACAGAAAACCCATTGGACTCCACGTGTTGTTGCACTGCAGCAGATATATCTTGAAGTCGGTTGCCAACTCTGGCCCGTTCAATTCCCTTATAAAGTGATTCTTCTGTTATTTTTAGAAGGCGTTTGGCTTCGTCAGAGATTGTTCCTACAGCATATGTTCTGGCAGCGTCGCCTACAAATCCTTTGTAAACCACACCTACATCGACTCCTACAATATCGCCATCCTTCAGTACTCTGGACCCAGGAATGCCATGAACAACCTGTTCGTTTACCGACGAGCAAATACACGCGGGATAAGGTTTTCGGTTACTCATCCTGTAACCTTTAAAGGCCGGCTTTGCTCCAGCTTCCCTGATCATGGAACATGCAATTTTGTCGAGTTCGCCGGTGGTTATTCCGGGGGCTATAACCTGGCTGAGCCTCTGCAGAATTCGGGCGACGATTCTATTGGCTTCCCTAAGATATTCGATCTCTCGGGGGGTTTTAAGGACTATTGGATCTTCTTTCAACTTTATGCCACCTCCAAAGAATGAAGCGCCAGCAACAATTTCTATCAAATTAAATCAGAAATATCCAGTAACTATTCGGATATTAAAATAATTGACAACATGACCGTCTATAAGATCTCTAGGTAATCGAAATGTTAGGATTTATTGCTTGACAGTTTTTTTATCATAATATAAGCTCAATCAGCTAGTCATGTAATCGCCCGACGGAAGTCCGTATCCTCCTTATCTGGAGCCATACCCTTTTAGTGAGTCCGTCGGGCTTCTTTTTGATCCAGCTTCACTATTTGTGCACAGAAACGACCTTTTCGTCGGTATTCTTGGGTGTCTCAGAATAAAATCAGGATGAGGACGTACAAGACTCTAATTTTTTTGGCGATTGTTGGAGCAATTATTGTTTGGGGCGGCGAAATTCTGTTCCAGCTTGAAAACGTATATCAAAAGATTGTATCAACTAACTCAAGATCCGGGAATGCAATTTTTCTCGGTGAGTGGTACGGAGCCTCAGGAACGTCAATTTGCATAAAGAACGACGGTAAAGCTGATTTCCACAGCAGACTGGTTTTTATACGGGATGGCAATTTGCAGATAAAAGGAACCTACCTGTTTATCCGCGCGCGGGGATTTGAAAAAATTATGTTTATAAATGATCCCCCAAGGCTAGGTACAGACGGTTTCTGGCGCATGCGACTGGATGGCGAAGTATTTGTGAAGAGATCTCCAAACCTATTTGTTTAACCCTAAAAGCTCAGTAGATAGAAAAGGCCAGGACGACTCGCTAAAATAAGCAGCGTTCCAGGCCTCCTCAGGTTTGGATTTATTTGCTGAGCAACTTGCGGAAGTGGTACCCGAATAGAGCGCTTGAAACAGCTTCCCCGAATGCCTTTCTGTGAAACATTAGGGCATTCATCAAAAGCTTCCAGTAATAAAACTTACCTTTGTCGAGTATGCCCAAATATAGTATAGATGAGAAAAACGCTCTGATCTCAAGTCTATCTATCCTCTTGGGTCTTATAGGTTTATATTCTTTTAAAAACTCCAGCACTCTTTTGTAATACTCTTTTGGGGAATAAATATGGTTCAGGACGGCCTGATATCCGGCTCTTATCGTTTCGGCGTCCATCTTCTTGGGGATGAAGTTGAGCGAACCATCGCAGTTGTCACCTGTGCAGTCTGCCAAAAGACGTCCCTCCTCCCGCAGCCTTTCGTACAATCTGGTACCCGGGATGGCGTTAAGTAGACCAATCATAGCCTTGACTACACCGCTGCTCTGAATAAATTTGATCTGGCGTTCAAATATATTTGGCGGATCATTGTCGAAGCCGATTATGAAGCCTCCCATGACTTCCATCCCATTTCTTTGGATTGTTTTGACCGCTTCTACGAGATCTATGCTCTGGTTCTGACGCTTTCCGCATTCGGCGAGGCATTCATCTGCAGGGGTTTCAAGTCCAAGGAAGACAGAATCAAATCCAGCGGCAGTCATTAGGGACATGAGTTCCTGGTCCTGTGAAAGATTTACAGATGCTTCGGTGAAAAGAGAGAAGGGGTAGCCCCTCTGTTCCTGCCATTTTGCGAGTTCGTGCAGCAGGGATTTGACTTTCGTTTTGTTTCCAATGAAATTGTCATCGACAATGAAGCATCGCCCTCTCCATCCTAGCTGGTATAAGACTTCGAATTCACGTAACATTTGGTCATTGGACTTCACGCGTGGTTTTCGTCCGTTGAGTTTGACAATGTCACAAAACTCACAGTCAAAAGGGCAACCTCTAGAATACTGAATAGACATAGATGCGTAGTATTCCATGTTGATAAGGTCCCATTTTGGCAAAGGGGTGCTGGTTATGTCAGGCTTTTCTTCGGATCTATAAATCCTTTTTACCGATTCTGATCTAAGATCTTCAAGATACAACGGAAATGTGACCTCAGCCTCATTCAGAATTTGTGTGTCAATTTCATCGAACTCTTCGGGAGTGCTAGAAAAGAGAGGTCCTCCGGCTACCACCGGCTTACCGAATTGCTTGGCTCGCTGGACAACTTCTTTGACCGAATCCTTCTGCACCACCATAGCTCCAACATATACGGTGTCCGCCCATTTTATGTCATTGTCCGTGAGCGGCTCCACATTCATGTCGATCAGCTTTAGGGTCCAGTCTTCAGGCAGCATTGCCGCAAAGGTTAGAAGTCCTAAAGGCACGTGGGCAGCGCGTTTTCTTATAAACTTCAAAATATGTTTAAAACTCCAGAAAGTATCAGGGATAGACGGATAAACTAGTAAAGCTTTCATTTCTTTAACTGTCCTTATGAGAAATTGAATTATTAAGAAGTAATAATTGAGTTAATGTTACGATGATTAGAGTATGAAATACACTCAGGCTGTCTTTCAGAATCAACCCAAACTTACATACAATAGCTAATCCCAATTAGGGAAATTGTCAATCTGATTGACAAGTTGATGGATTTTACTTCTTTGGAGCGTTGGGCCTATCATTTGTCAAGGCCCTACTTTTATCCCCGTTCGGTGATTCAATAAAACGAAGCAAAGGGGAATTCAATCCCAGGATGAAAG
>JBMFSZ010000078.1:0-11440 GCA_049967315.1 Desulfomonilaceae bacterium | reverse complement strand
CAGAGGGTAGCAGCATGAACAAGCAGCTTGCACCTAAAGATCGCGTTCAAGTGTCTCAAACCTTCGGACCACTTCTTTAAATGAACCCTTAGAACCGTCCAATCCTACCAGTATTTTTTTAAACATCTGAAAATCTCCTGAAAATCCAGGCGCCAAGATAACAAGGCCTGGGGTAATTCTGTTTAAATAAAGAAAAACGGAGACCGGCCACGAATTGAATCCAATGACTGAATACGCGATAAAACTACGCTGGCTTTACATAATGAAACTGAAATATTATTAGATAAAGTTAACGTTAATGATACCTAAAATTAAAGCATCAACTGAATTCCCAGCACTAACACAATGCTGAGCAATATGTACGCAGCATAAGAGTTTATACGGCCGGAGTGAATCCTGGCTACCATGGCTGCTACCCATTTCGATCCCCCAACTATTGGTTGAACTACCAACGATTCGAGTATATATCTTTCTTCTCTTGAACTCTTTATCGCAGTCCTAAAATGCCCTGCAACGCTTTCTCTGGTATTTTCCCCCATAAGGGGATGAAAAATAGAATCGAAGATAACTCGAACGGGATTTGAAAACCCTGTGGCAGTGTAGGTCATCTCAGGGGCCAACCGTCTGAGCCCTCCATCCCAGACGGTACGGCGTCTTACGGTTCGTCTGCCCAACACCAACTTCAATATCAAAAAACAGGCAAGGAGGAGCAAAGCGAGAACTATGAAAGAATAAAATGGCGACATTGCAAATATGACCGGATTCCGTTCAGTTCCTTTGCGTAAAACAACCATGCCTCTGCCCGGAAGTTCGTGACGTCCAATTTGCGCCCCCAGGTCATGAAATTCCGATACGAAAGCCTTTCCAAACTTGGTATCTTTCTGAGGGTTGTAGGTGAAAAATGGCGGCACTAGCTCGTTAACAATACTTTCATGAACCACTGGATTAACAACTCCGTCTATGACGGGAATCACATAGGTTGGAAAGATACCCAGCAAGAAACAGATTACCGCAAGCAGGCCCATCGGTAATGTCAATAGATGTGAGGCGTCCGTAGCCGTTTCTGCGTCTTTGGACCTGGCAATTCCGAGAAAACTCATTCCAAACGCCTTGACAAAGCAGGTTACCGCCAGAGCTGCTGTAAGAGCTAGAGCAGCTCCACAGAGGGCAAAGGCTATTTTAACCCCTTTGGACAAAAGTACTGAACTCTGGAGTAAAGTCTGAAGCGTCAACCACTCTGTTACAAATCCGTTGAAGGGGGGGATCGCCGCTATAGAGAGTGAACCCACCAGGAACAATGCCGCTGTTCGTGGCATTGTCCTGATCAAGCCCCCCAAACGATTCATGTCCCTGCCGCCGGTGTGATTATCAATGACCCCGGCTCCGAGAAATAGGAGCGCTTTGTAAACCGAATGGTTGAGCATGTGGTAGAGAGCGACAACAAAAGCGATGCCTGCGACAGCGGTATGGTCATACGTAAGAAAGATGAACCCAGCGCCCAGGCTCGCAGTCAGTATTCCCATATTTTCGATCGAACTATGGGCAAGCATCTTCTTCATGTCGTTTTCTGTGGTCGCATACAAGATACCAATCAGGGCAGAAAGGCTTCCAACTATCAAGACAATTAGTCCCTGAACCCAATGGGTTACTGGAAGCAAATCAGCGTTGACTCTTAGGATCCCGTAAATCCCCAGATTCAGTATAACTCCTGATAAAATTGCAGAAGCATTACCGGGAGCGACCGGGTGCGCTCTGGGCAACCATGCGCCACTCGGGATGAGACCGGCTTTCACACCGAATCCTAGAAAAGACAGGAGAAAAACAGCCCACCGCGCGGGTTCTGCTAGGTTGTGCGCCGCATTCCTTAAAGATGCGAAACCTAGACTATCCGATGAACCCGCAATGATGAGAAAACCTAAAGCAGCGGCGACTGTTCCAACTTCACTCATCGCAAGCATCAACAATCCTGAATGGGTCACCTCATCGTGTTCGTGTTCATAATTCACAAGCAGATATGAAAGGATAGCCATGAATTCCCAGGCAATAAGGAATGATATGACATCGTCAGCAATAAAAGTCAGAACAATAAAAACAAAAAGGAGATGATAAAAAATCGCGAAAGACCTGAAACTGTATCGGCCACTGTACTTTTCAAGGTATTTGGACGAGAAAATGGAAACTGGCAAAAATACTAGCGCTGTTACAAACACAAACAACCCGGAAATTCGGTCCATACTCAGGCTAAGTGCGCCAAAGTAAGGCAATCGCCAGAGTTGGGTCTGGAACAGTTCCCCGAAAAGTAAGACCCTACCACTAGCGATAAGAGCTATAACAGAAGCAATGGAGGCTGTGACTGCCATGACCCATGCATTTAATCGTTCAGGAAGCAGGACTGCTAGTACAGCTCCAATCCCGCAAATTCCCAGAAACAAAACTAGAAGATTGTATGGATCATTCATCTTGTGGCACTCCAATTGCGCAGCGGCGCCCATTCATTCGTCCCCAAAGATTCCCGCCCAACAAGAGCAAGCAATCCATGAATCACCGCAAGAGGTGGCGGAGGACAACCTGGAACCGCAACATCCACTGGAATTAATTCCTCTATCCCGCCACTAGACACAAAACTTGGCCCGAAAATTCCCCCAGATAGCGCACAGGCGCCAACAGCGATCACCTTTTTAGGAGTTGGCATAGCTTCATAGGCTTTCTGTAATGCCAATTTCATGTTATCTGTCCCGGGACCAGCGACAAGTAGCACATCCGCATGCCTCGGCGTGGGCGTCATGAAAAAACCCAGTCTGTGAATGTTGTAATACGGTTTTCCCAATTGCTCGATTTCACTCAAACATGCTCGGCAAGCCCCTGCGTCGACCATACGAATATGTATAGAGCGGGTAAACGCTCGTCCCATGTTAGTTGATGATTTGCCAGCACCCGATCCAAGAGCCCATTCATAAGTCGGTTCATGATCAAGGTTTTGCCCCGGTCGTCTCAAACAGCGAAAGCATTGAATGCAACGACTGTAGTCCACGAGGGCACGATTGTCAGCAACATGTATCGCCCCGGTGGGACACATATTGACGATTGCAATCTGGTCAGACGGATCATTAATAAAGACTTCTCGAGGTCTCCCAGGAGTCACCCCCGGAGAGGTTTCCGGGATATTCGGATAAGTCGTAGTTTTCACACCTGATTTGAGACCCATGAATACCCAGTTAGGCATACTGTCCTCCTCCTAACGGTCACATTCTGCGCATGACAGACCAAACGTAGCCAAAATAATAGGAAAATCCTGAAAAGCGAAATTCTCGGCGGCCAAATGGAACCCGTGCCAATTCGTAAATGATGGGGGCGTAATTCGATAACGCCCTACCATGCCGGATTCATCGATTCTTATCCAGTGGAAAGCAGCGCCCAATGGAGCCTCAACCCAGCTAAGCACTTCACCGGTAGTAATTTTGATTTGTTCTGAAACAGATTGTCCACGAGGCAGGTTGGAGGCCACATCTCTGATGATAGCGGCGGATTCCTCAACTTCGCTGAACAAAATGCGAAGACGAGCATACCCATCACCAGCAAATTCAACGGGGACATTAAATTGCAACCCTCGACCATAGGCTCCGTAAGGCAATACCTTTCTCAAATCGTAGGCCACTCCAGATGCCCTGGCCACCGGGCCGACTAGCCCGTACGAAACAGTGTCTGCTTCAGATATTACACCTACTTCTTCAAGCCTATCCAGAAAGCTGCTGGACGAACGTAGCATCTTGAGCAGAACGGCCAACCGTTCAATTACTGAATCAACAAAGTTCTTCAGTTTCAAACATTTTTCATCGTTTAGTTCGATGGATAACCCACCGGGAATGTTGGCCCCAAACAGGTAACGATGGCCAGTAAGTTGACATGAGAGTCGCAAAAGCTCTTCTTCCAGTATGCTAGCTTGGCTCGCTGAGACAGCCAAAGCCGTAGATCGACAAATACCGGCAATTGCGCCCACATGATGACGCAATCGTTCCAACTCTGCCAGGAGTACACGTATAGCCTGCACTCGGGGATTAGGCTCAAACCCGGATATTTTTTCCACAGCCTGACAGAATGCGAGGGAATGTGCGAAAGCAGACGTGCCAGAGAATCTCTCGGCCATTAGAAGTACCTGTTCAATGGGCTGGCCCTCTGCCAATTTTTCGACACCACGGTACTTGTAGAAGAAACGTGGGGTTGTTCTGACAACATCCTCCCCCACAGTCTCAAGAAAAAATTGGGCCGATTCGGCATAATCGGAATAAACTGGTCCTATCGGCATCACAAATGCACCGGAGGCCTGCAGTATTCGGAGGGGCCTCCACTCGGGTTTCGCTTCCCTATGAGGATATGGCTCAGCGGGGTTAAAATCCGACCGCATGGGATTCACACCCTCCGGCCATTCCTCGTGCAATACAAAGTCTCCCAGTCGTGGATGTCCCTCGAAAGTGATTCCGAAAAGGTCCTCGACCTCCCTCTCATGCCAGTCAGCCGCATGGACTTTAGAGCTTATACTTGGAGCCGCTGAATCAGTCTTGGCAAGTCGGATCAACACTTGTACCTGACCACAACCTACATCGCCATAGAATACATAACGGAGCAACCATTCAGTTTCACTTTCAGAAGCGATTAGAGTCGCAAATTTGTAGTTAGCTTCTGTGGTTAACCACTCACAAACGTCAGTCAACTTGTCTGCAGGACATTCAATCGAAACCTGGAAATGTTCGATGTCTGCGCTTACTGACGTATCTGCGCTCCAACGTGACACAACTGCGCTGAGCGGAGGACCAAAAGACATTTGGCTATTTGATCGCTGTTCCATTTTTGTCCTCACCTCCCTAGTGAACTCGCCGCCAGGCGCAAAAGATTGAGCAGAGGTCCAGGCATATAAACGCCGAAGAGACATACCGGAATCGCTGCAATCCCAATTCCGATCACGTAGCTCTTAGGCAACGTGCGACCCGCAAGGCGTTCAGTCAGTTTACCGAAAACCATGCGTGAAACATGGAACATTATCGAACAAAAGGCCACGACGACGAACAAAGCTAAGAGACCAATACAAAGGTATTGTTCGCTCGAAATCCCTGACTGCAAGATCACCAGTTCGCTCATAAATACTGCAAATGGGGGAGCTCCGGATATGGCCAGAGCGCCCATAAATAGCGACACAGCCACAAAAGGGGAGTTTTGGACAAGACCCCGAACTGAATCTATTTCACGATTCCCAGTCAACCTAAGGGTGGCGCCAGCCGCAAAAAAACAGAAAGACTTGGTGATAGCGTGTGTCAGTAACTGATAGACAGCTCCAAAATATGCTCCAACCCCACCAAGGCCTACTGAAACCAGGATGATACCCATGTGCTCTATGGTGGAAAAAGCGAAAAGTCGTTTATATTCCTTGACCTGAATTAACAGGAACACCGCCACCCCAACGGAGAGTAACCCGAAGATCAGCATCCATTTTTCTGGAGCCCCTCCCTTGAGACCATGGACTACAGGAACCAGGCGTATAATCACGTATAGGGCAGTTGACGTCTCTACTCCTGACATGAGCGCACAAATGGGAGATGGAGTCTGGCTGTAAACGCCCGGTAGCCAAGTGTGCAATGGGGCTAGGCCCGCTTTAGTTCCAAACCCTATAAGAATGAACAGGAAGGCTGTCTGCAAAAGCGGAGCAGGAATTTTAGGCGCTGCTTCAACCAACCCAGACCATGTAAAAGCTTCCCCGCCTGATGTAGTAACTCCCCAATAAAGGATCAGGATACCAAAAAGGGCTAGTCCGGCGCCCATGCAAGTAAGAACCGCAAATTTCCATGCAGCCTCAAAAGCTTCGGACGTGTTTGGAAAAGTGACCAAAAATACCGAAAGGAGCGTGGTCAATTCCACAGCGATCCAGACAAGCGCTATTTGGTACAACACCGGGACAGCCATCATAGAAAATACAAACAGGTTAAACCGCCGATAATAGCGTCCAACTCTTTCGGGACGATCCTGAGCAATGACCTTTCCGGCGAAACCCCAGGAAAAAATAGCGGATGTGAGAGAAACAAACGAAACAAGCAAAAGGAGCAAGGCCCCTAAGGGATCGCAGGACAGCCACCCCTTGACGGAAACCACTTCAACCCCGGTAGACACCTGCAATGCCACACCCAGGGACCCGACAAAAGCCAGGAATGCGCCGATGATCGTGATCAAAGCTGGATACCAGCGGTATTTGTTTGGTAAAGCTGATAGCGCCGCGCAAACAAGGGGAAGAATCAAGATATAAATTAGTTCCATAAAGCCTTATTCCTCCCTCAATGCCGTCATGGCGCCTACCACAGTGGTACCAGTGTGTCGGTGAACCCTCATGGTCAGAACCCCCATTATTCTTGCAATCAAGAGTACATCAAAGGCTACCGCTAGTTCGGCGATCAGGGAAAAATCCGGAGCAATTGATATCCCGGCAAAAAATGCCCCGTTTTCCATAGCCAGTATGCCAATTACCTGCGGGACAGCCTCGCGTCTGACCGATATCGCATAGGCCCCCAAAAACAAACCAGCCAAACCGATTGGTAGATTGATTGTCGCATCCTGTCTCGGACTGGCCTGCAAAAGAGTCACTGCGAGGAAATACGCGAATATCACGAGCGCCAGAGATATCAACAGTGATGTCGAGATACTAAACACCTGAGTTATTTCGCGACGAGTGCGAACTTCGTGTGCAAGGGTTCCAAGAAAAAGCCATGGAATCAAAATTACCTTGGAAACAATTGTTATTCCACCAACTATAAGCAACGCAACTGAAGCGTTCTGATAACCCAGAATGACAGCCGATATTGCCAGAAGTACTGATTGAACAATGAACGCCTTGAGGCATGCCAGAGATTGGCGGGCAGCAATGAGAGAGAATGCCGAAAGGAGGAAAAGACCTCCGGCAAGAGCGTTCAAAGCTGTTAATACAAGAATGGTCGAGCTTGTAGTAGTCATCCTTCTCCTCTAAATTTCCATCAGCTTGGTTATTACCGCCGCTACCGATGTTACAAACGCAGCACCGAGAAACTCTGGTATCCTGAAAAGTCGAAGCTTGGCCAGCGAGGATTCAATGACAACCAGGACGATGACAAGGCCCAGAATCTTTAACAGGATAAGTGGTACAGCCAACAGGACGTCCGGAATGGTTTGACCACGGGCCAGACCCCAAGGGCTAACAAGAACGTTCAGAAAAATACAGAAGAGCACGAAAGTTTTCATGGAGCTACCCCATTTCATAAGAGCCGCCCCTCGGCCTGAATACTCCAGGACCTTGGATTCATCGACCATGGCTAATTCGAAATGGCCTGACGGGCTATCTACAGGGATGCTCCCGGTTTCTGCTATTATCAACATCAAGAACGCAAGCACTACGAGCACGTGGGCCGGCTGAAAAAAGTTGGCCATTGGATGCGCCCAATGCTGCTGAACGATGTAAGGAATGGTGGAACCCGCCACAAAAGACACCGTGAAAAAGACGATCATGAAAACCGGTTCTGCAAGGAAACCTACCATTCTGGTTCGGCTCGCCCCCATCGGGCCATAGGGATTTGCAGCGTCAATGGCTGCAAGCGCCGTGAAAAAACCCCCAAGAGCAAGAATAAAACCTCCTCCCAGCATGTCGGCCATGAATGCGAGGAAAAGGGGATAGCTCGTCAGCACTGGGATAAGCATTGTTACAAATATTGGAGTAACGAACACGACGTACGGGGTAACCCGAAAAATCCACGAAGACTGCTC
Source organism: Desulfomonilaceae bacterium (assembly GCA_049967315.1). GTDB lineage: Bacteria > Desulfobacterota > Desulfomonilia > Desulfomonilales > Desulfomonilaceae > CAJBEZ01. The sequence continues at coordinate 3,667 of JBMFSZ010000078.1, read as the reverse complement.
TGATACGACCTCATCTTTATGAAAAAGCTTCCAAATGTCGCGGTAGGGCTGGAAAATGCTTGGTCCCTGTTGTGACAGGATTCGTTCTTTCAGGCGATTAAGCACCCCCTTTACCAAAGGGGCAAAGGCCATCACTGTCAAAACCTGCAAAACGTTTAACAGGATCCTTGTCAACATGTTTATGTGTCCTCCTGCATGCTCCTCAATCTTTAGTTTCATAAAATCTTGCAATATCTTTATACGGGAATCGGGAAGAAAATCACCTTTCCGCTACCTGCTAGTCGAGGAATGACGCCCGGCGATTTGGGATATGCGGCGTAAACCATCGATAAGTTGATTCGCTCTGGGGTTCAAGTATGCTTCCAAATTCTTAGGGACCTCGCCGTAACCCTTTAAATAGCGTCCTTCCAACTCCACAAGTGAAGGCCAGAGGACGGCGCATTGACCAACTATCATTGAAGGAACATCGCTGACAGTACGATCAAGTTCCAGCAAGTCTCTCATTTCGACGAGTAATTTCCTCAGTTCAGCCAGTTCGAACGACAATTGTTTCCTCTCCTCATCGGAAAGCAGGTTCAGTATCTCAAACAAAACTGAATGAACTTCCTGGCCACTTGCCCATCTATCGAATCCGCAGAGAGCTTCATCGAACAACGTGAGCGTCACCGAAATTGCCCTCTTGTGGGTCTGCGAAACGGAAATTTTTTTACCCTCCAGCTTCTCAGTTGTATCAGTATCCTGCTTACCTGCCATAGCGCCACCTGAACGGATTTTCGAAGATAGAGTAAATACCGAGCTCATTTTCTATTTCTAACAGCCTGTTGTATTTGGCAATCCTTTCGCTGCGACTGGTTGATCCGGTTTTGATTTGCCCTCCGCCCATGGCTACAGCGAAGTCCGCCAGGAATGTGTCCTCTGTTTCCCCGGAGCGATGTGATATCACATATCCCCAACCTGCTTTACGACAGAGATTAATCGCCTCTATGGTTTCAGTGACAGTTCCGATTTGATTCAGCTTTATGAGCACAGCGTTGGTAGTTTTTTCCTCTATTCCCCTGCCTATGTACTCTGTATTTGTGACATAAATGTCATCACCGACAATTTGAACTGCCTCTCCGAGAATGGCTGTTTGCTCTTTGAATCCTTCCCAATCGTTTTCATCGAGGCCGTCTTCGAGGGAGACAATCGGATATTTTTCGATCCAATCTTTATAAAGCGCCGTCAATTCTGCGCTCGTTTTCCTGCTTTGCCCAGATTTCGTCAAATTGTAAGCGCCATCTTCAAAAAAGGAACTTGCAGCAGGATCCAGCGCAATGGCAATATCCTTACCGGCCTTGAAGCCACTAACTTCTATCGCCTCGATTATAAATTCACATGCCTTTTCATTGCCCTCCAGGTTCGGCGCAAAACCGCCTTCGTCGCCCACGCCTGTAGAGTATCCCCTGCTTCGCAATATCTTCTTTAAATTGTGGAAAGTCTCGGCGGCGTAACGAAGGGCTTCCGCAAATGTAGGGGCTCCAATCGGCATAATCATGAATTCCTGAAAGTCTAGACAGTTATCCGCATGTTTGCCACCATTAAGGATGTTCATCATAGGCATAGGGATACGAGTGGCGCCTACTCCTCCCAAATAGGCGTAGAGTGGTAGATCCGCGTCTGAGGCAGCAGCTCTGGCTACAGCCATTGATACTCCTAAAATAGCGTTTGCCCCCAGATGGGACTTGTTGGGAGCGCCATCCAGTTCGATCATGAGTCGATCGATTTCAGATTGCAGATTTGGCCTCATCCCTATAAGTTTGCGTGAAATGATCTTGTTGACATTCGCGACTGCTTTAAGAACCCCTGCGCCTCCATATCGACTCTTATCACTGTCGCGTAGTTCGAGAGCTTCATTTTCGCCGGTGGACGCGCCTGAAGGAACTGAGGCCGAAGCTACTATTCCGTTATCCAGTTCTACGAATGTCCGAATCGTAGGGTTCCCGCGAGAATCTAGGATTTCGATGGCTTTTATTGAAACTATTTTTCCACTCATAACGGCTCCCCTCTTTCTTAATTACCGAGAACTTCAGAAGTTTTTCCTGACTCTGTTCGGGCTGTTTCCAACATTTCCAAAAACAAGCTCCATCCACTTAGCCACCCAATACTTCCAACCAGCGCAGCAGAGTCTTGCGGTGTTTGGGTTCCACGATATTCGAACTGAAACGACCGCGCAAACCTTTCCATGCGGCTCGTAAGTTCAGACACATGGTTCCTATGGACTTCCAAATCTTGAACACAACCACGGTCGTAGTCTTCGATCAGATGCCGCCGGCATCTCACACCCGAACCATTTCCGAAACACTTGCCGCAGATGTTATCAAACCAGTAAGGGCAGGTCATTTTTAAAAACTTCTTGAATTCGGCTGTCTGACGCCCTCTCTCAACTGTCTCCGGCTTCACTATACCCTTGCTCTCCGAGTTATATCCCTCCTCACACATCATGCATGGTCCTCTGTCTCGGAGCCTTGCCACCACTCTTTCACCGAGGAAAATACCTCTAAGATCAAATGACGCCAACGCGCGGCGCATCAAATCTTCATAAAGCACGGCAGGTCCATGCAGGTAACCTGCCCGGAATGAAGCCTCAACCACCATCCATCCCCAAGTGTGTCGTTCACACATACCCCAACCTTTCCTTAAACGCTCACGAGTCGATGGATTCATGACACTACCCTGGATAAACCACCAAAGAAAATGAATCTCACCTGGAGACAGTATCAGCGCTAGTTCGCCCGGCAACGTTAAACAGGAACAGGCGGTTTCCAGAAGAATAGTCAAATCTCGTGGACATTTATCCAGTGATGCTGGCGAAAAGAATTTCTCCATTCGTCCCTTCCAGGCCACCGGCAAATCAAGTCTAACGAATTTTGGTCACGGCAGAAAACAAAAACCCACCGGACGGTGGGTTTTTCGACTTTATATCTCCCACCGTGCATTCTTACACGGTAGGAGTTATCAGCCTGTTGGCGTTTCTTAGGGGGAACTCCATCCCCATTCATTATTATTGAGATTTATATGTTGGTTGACAAAAAGTCAATAGTCGAAAATCAATTTAACTGTCTTGCCAAGATGAAGTGAAACGATCAGGCGAATGAGTTTAATTACCTGACACAAATATCCTCTTATACAAAATCTTGGCCATGACTAGTGTAGAGCTTCTGTAAGCGCTTGATACGTTATTGTGTGGACATTATACAACAATATTGTGAGATTATGTCCAGAATTTCCTAGCGTTCTCTGCGGTATCTTCAGGCGCTGTGAACGTTGCCATGTCGCCGAGCATGATCTCGAAGCCGGTATGATCATTCCTTACCCACGGCGCATAATTGGACCGGGCAAGAATCACCACCCGCATTTCAAGAAAAGAATGGCTCTTCGCGAAACTCCGTACTTGACATGTTAACCTCTCAACCTATGAGTTCGTATTTTGTAGTGTGAAGCGCATAGATACGAAGCATAAAAAAGGCCCTGTCTCTAAAACCGTATGCCTGTCGTTGAAGCGTCTTGATCTTATTGTTTATCCCTTCGAGTGGACCCGTTGATATGTTGTAATCATAGTAGGCGATTATTCCACGGCGATGAGTTCGTAGAGTATTGGCGAAGTCCTTGAGCATTTTGATACCTGAGG